>NZ_JBUDGD010000022.1:0-75891 GCF_055484735.1 Pseudomonas sp. 15C
TGCAAATATTGACTGGCACACCGCTATCGCGAGCAGGCTCACTCCTACAAGGGATCTGGGGTGGATTGAGGAATCACAGAAAGCACAAAGGGGAGCCGAAGCTCCCCTTTAATTTGTCGTTGCGTGCTCTTTTTTATTATTGAGGGTCGGTCTGTTGTTGTTTTTGGCAACCGTGGCCCTTTACCGCTGTTTTTGGCGACCCCCATCCGGGGTCAAGAGCAAACGTATTTTTTTGAGCGCTGATCTGCTTTCTCGTTTAACGATCCAACCGATTCGGGAGCTACCTGAAGGTAGTTTTATTGTTCTCTGCCCGGTTGCGGGTCACTCCTGAGAGCACCCTGAAAAGCACACCTTCTCCAAAAAAATCTGTTAGCTGCGTCTCTGCCGTGTTGTTTTTGTTATGTCAGAGTCGTTTCGTCTTGTTTTTATTGGTTTGCGGCTTTTTATTCTTGTTATGCAATAGAGATAGCAGGTGTCGTGCCAACTTTTAAAAAGCCTTTAAAATCAGTAGGTTGAAATTTTCAGGATTTTTCAGCGAGGGCAAAGCCAGACAATTTGTTTCCGTGTTACTCGCTTTTGCCCACACCAGGAACTCAGCGGTAACACCTCACTGTGCGCTGCGCGCCTTGGCCACGCGCGAACCGCTCGGGCGGCCGAGCACCGTGCTGATCTGCTGACCCGCGGCAATCAAGGCCTCCAGGTCGATACCGGTCTCGATACCCAGGCCGTTGAGCAGGTACACCACGTCTTCGCTGGCAACGTTACCGCTCGCGCCTTTGGCGTACGGGCAGCCGCCGAGCCCGGCGATCGAGCTGTCGAACACGGCGATGCCTTCGAGCAGGCTGGCGTAGATATTGGCCATGGCCTGGCCGTAGGTGTCGTGGAAATGCCCGGCGAGTTTGTCGCGCGGTACCTGCGCCGACACCACCTCGAACAGGCGGCGAGTCTCACCCGCAGTGCCCGTGCCGATAGTGTCGCCCAGCGACACCTCGTAGCAGCCCATCGCGTACAGCTCACGCGCGACCATCGCCACTTGCTCTGGCGCGACCGTGCCTTCGTACGGGCAGCCGAGCACGCAGGAGACATAACCGCGCACGGTAACGCCGTGTTGTTGCGCCGCTTGCATGATCGGCGCAAACCGCGCCAGGCTTTCGCTGATCGAGCAATTGATGTTGCGCTGCGAGAACGCTTCGGACGCGGCGGCAAACACCGCGACTTCCTTGACCCCGGCCGCGAGCGCATCTTCAAAACCGCGCAGATTCGGCGCCAGTGCACCGTAGGTCACGCCGGGCTTGCGCTGAATCTGCGCGAACACCTCGGCGGAGCCGGCCATTTGCGGCACCCACTTGGGTGAGACGAAACTGCCGACTTCGATGTAGCCGACGCCGGCGGCGCTCAAGGCATCAACCAGCTGCACCTTGTCGGCGACGCTGATCGGTTGGGCTTCGTTCTGCAGGCCATCGCGCGGGCCGACTTCGATCAGGCGTACTTGGGAGGGGAGGGACATGGACTCACCTGTTTTTTTTGAATTCGCGGAGATCCCTTGTAGGAGTGAGCCTGCTCGCGATAGCGGTGTGTCAGTCGGTATATTTTTTCACTGATACACCGCTATCGCGAGCAGGCTCACTTCTACAGGGGGATGTGGTGTTTGTCAGATCGCCTGCTGGCTCTTGAGCGTCTGCTCCAGCGCCTGCACGCAGCGCTCTTCAGCGGTATCGAGTTCGAGCTTCATCTGTTCGATGTCCAGCAATTGCTGCTCGAGCTGTTCGCGGCGTTCGGCAATTTTCGCCAGCATGCTGTTGAGCTGTTTGGTGTTACCGCTGGAGGGGTCGTACAACTCGATCAGCTCGCGGCATTCGGCGAGGGAAAAACCGATGCGCTTGCCACGCAGGATCAGTTTCAGGCTGACCTTGTCGCGCGGCGAGTAGATGCGCTCCTGGCCGCGGCGCTCGGGGCACAGCAGGCCTTGTTCTTCATAAAAACGGATGGCCCGCGTGGTGATGTCCAGCTCGCGGGCGAGGTCGGAAATGCTGTAGGTCTGGCTGCTCATGAAAGCGCTCGGAGAAGGGGCATGGCGCTAAGCTAATGGCGTGTTGACGTTTACGTCAAGCGGGATGATTTGTGGTGTCCTGGCTGGCCTCATCGCGAGCAGGCTCACTCCTGCAATTGGTCGCGTTTCGTCAGTTGGAATGCGATTAATTGCAGGAGTGAGCCTGCTCGCGATAGCAGCGCCACGGTTTCAAGCCCTACACCTTATCCAGCTTCTTCTCCTGCGCCGTCACCTGCTGGCACAACTCGATCATCTGCTCGCGCATCCAGCGATTCGCCGGGTCCTGATCGGTGCTCTCGTGCCAATAAAGGTGCGTTTCCACCGACGGCACATCGTTCACCGGCAGATTGAACGATTGCAGGTCATGGCGTCGGGCAAAACGTTCCGGCACGGTCATGACCATGTCGGTCTGCTGCATCACTTGCGAGGCCATCAGATAGTGCTGCGAGCGCAGGGCGATCTTGCGTTGAATGCCCATTTTGCCCAGCGCCAGATCGACATAACCCAGCCCGCTGCGGCGGCTGGAGATGTGAATGTGGGTCAGCGACAGATAATCATCCAGCGATAGCTTTTCCTTGCCCGCCATGGGGTGACCCTTGCGCATCGCGCAGACGTAACGGTCGTCCATCAGCTTGACGTGGCGCACCTGGGGGTCGGTGTTGAGCGGTGCATCGACGGCGAAATCCAGACGCCCGGCCGCCAGTTCCTTGGTGGTTTCCCGGCGTTTGGACAGAAAGCTCTCAATGATCACCGTCGGCGCCAGTCGGCGTAAGCGCTGAAACAAGGGCGGCAGAATGATTGCCTCCGTGAGGTCGGTCATGCTGATGCGGTAGGTCTTGACCGCTTGCGCCGGGTTGAAAATGCGGCTTTCCTGCACCGATACGCGCAACAGCGACAGGGCGTTGCGCACCGGGCCAATGATGTTCTGCGCCATCGGCGTCGGCACCATGCCCTGCGCTGTGCGCACGAACAACGGATCGTTGAAGGTTTCGCGCAACCGCGCCAACGCGTTGGACACCGCCGGCTGGGTGATGCCGACAATCTGCCCGGCGCGGGTCAGGTTGGCTTCGGTGTAGATCGCGTCAAAGACGATGAAAAGGTTGAGGTCGACCTTGCTCAGATTCATAACGCGGCTTCTCTTGTTATTCAGGGGCGATATTCAGGGCTGGCCATCAGCCGATCATATATCGGTGATGAATGTTTATACACGCCGAGAATAGGCTAGGTAAATTATCAGCGCTGTTCTAGCATCGATTGCATGACCTGAACAACCTCCATAAGAGAAGGTGCTGCCCATGGATTTCGCTTATTCGCCCAAGGTTCAACAACTGCGTGAGCGCGTGACCGCGTTCATGGACACTTACGTTTACCCGGCCGAAGCCGTGTTCGAGCGCCAGGTTGCCGAGGGTGATCGCTGGCAGCCAACGGCAATCATGGACGAGCTCAAAGCCAAGGCCAAAGCCGAAGGCCTGTGGAATCTGTTCCTGCCGGAGTCGGAGCTGGGCGCTGGCCTGACCAACCTTGAGTACGCACCGCTGGCGGAAATCATGGGCCGTTCGTTGCTCGGGCCGGAGCCGTTCAACTGCTCGGCGCCGGACACCGGCAACATGGAAGTGCTGGTGCGTTACGCCAACGAAGAGCAGAAACAGCGCTGGCTCGAACCGTTGCTGCGCGGCGAAATCCGCTCGGCGTTCGCCATGACCGAACCCGACGTTGCCTCCTCTGACGCGACCAACATGGCCGCTCGTGCGGTGCGCGATGGTGACGAGTGGGTGATCAATGGCAAAAAGTGGTGGACCTCAGGCGCCTGTGATCCACGCTGCAAGATTCTGATTTTCATGGGCCTGAGCAACCCCGATGCACCGCGCCACGCCCAGCATTCGATGATTCTCGTGCCGGTCGACACCCCCGGGGTGAAAATCGTCCGTCCGTTGCCGGTGTTCGGTTACGACGACGCGCCGCACGGCCACGCCGAAGTGTTGTTCGACAACGTGCGCGTGCCGTATGAAAACGTTCTGCTCGGTGAAGGTCGCGGTTTCGAAATCGCCCAGGGGCGTCTCGGCCCGGGACGGATTCACCACTGCATGCGTTCGATCGGCATGGCTGAGCGCGCGCTGGAATTGATGTGCAAACGTTCGGTCAGCCGTACCGCGTTCGGCAAACCGCTGGCGCGGCTGGGCGGCAACATCGACAAGATCGCCGACTCGCGGATGGAGATCGACATGGCGCGCCTGCTGACGCTGAAAGCGGCGTACATGATGGACACCGTCGGCAACAAGATCGCCAAAAGCGAGATCGCGCAGATCAAGGTCGTCGCGCCGAACGTCGCTTTGCGGGTGATCGACCGCGCGATCCAGATGCATGGCGGCGCCGGGGTCTCGAACGATTTCCCGCTGGCCTACATGTACGCCATGCAACGCACCCTGCGCCTGGCCGACGGCCCGGACGAAGTGCACCGCGCGGCAATCGGCAAATTCGAAATCGGCAAATATGTGCCAAAAGAGATGATGCGTAGCGGTCAGTAACTCCGCGTTATCGTTCATCGCGGGCAAGCCCGCTCCCACAGGGATCTGCAGTGGACATGAGTCTCGTGTTCACCATCGAAACCTGTGGGAGCGGGCTTGCCCGCGATGGCGTAAGCAGGTTCACTACATCAGGGGCTGAGTCAGTACACCCAAACCTCAACCCGCCGATTCCGGATCCGCCCCTGATCCGCATCATTCGCCGCCACCGGCATCAACGCGCCGAAACCGCGCACCTCGCGCAGCACCACACCGTTCCTGACCAGCTCGCGGCGCACCGCCATCGCCCGCAGCTTCGACAGCAGGTCCGCACGTGCCGGGTCATCCTTGGCATCGCCAAAGCCAACCAACGTCACCGCCCGCTCGCTCTTGTCATGACGCTTTATATAGTCGAGCACCCGTGCCATATCCTGCCGCGCCTTGTTGTCCAGGCTCGCGCTGCCTTCCTCGAAGCGGAAATTCACCGTCAGACGCTGGGCGTGCCGACTGAGCGCTTGATAACCCTCGGGCATCAGCGCATTCGGCGCCACGCTCATGGCGTGCACGGTCTGGCTGACAAAACCATTGGCCGCGACAATCTGCTGGCCCTGGCGACTTTGCGCAAACATCACCAAAGCTTTCGTCCAGGGATTCTGGCTCTGTGGCGGTAGATAGAAGAACAACCGTCGCGACAACGGGTAATCCTCCGTGGCAATCAGGCTGCCGAGGGGCAGCATCGGCAGTGATGCGCCGTCGCTGATGGCCACGGCTTTGGCTTGGCGGACATAAGGCAGACCGATAAAACCGATGGCCTGTGGATCGCTGCTGACCGCATCGGACAATTGCTCGCTGGATTCGAAACGTTTCGCCGCGCTGTTGAGACTTTTCCCACGATGGCTGAGGACCACTTCCTTAAACGTGTCGTAGGTGCCGGACTGATCATCGCGCGCATATAGATGAATCGGGCCGCCACGCCCGCCAAGCGCTTCCCAGGTTTTAACCTCGCCGGCGAAGATCCGCGCCAGTTGCTCGGTGTCCAGTTGCTGCAATGGATTGTCGGGATGAACGATGATTGCCAGGCCATCGATGGCGATGACCTGCTCAGCGCCCGGGCTTTTCAGATCGCCCAATGCTTGCAGGGCCTGCAGCTCGCTGTCCTTGATCTCGCGGGAAGCGGCGGCGAGGTCGGCGCTGGCGTTTTTCAGGGCGACGAAACCGGTGCTGGAACCGTGCGCGGCCACTTCGATCACCACGCGCTGACCTTCGGTCGTCTGGCCGACGATGCGCTGTTCGTTGGCGGCGTCCGGGGTTTCACGATGGATCTTCAGCAGACCTTGTTTCTGCAGCAGGCCTTCCACCAAGGCCGGGCCGAGTTCGGCGCCGATGGTGTTGGAACCCTGGATGCGCAGGGCGGGGCCGTTTTCCGGCAAGGGCAGGGCAGCGGCGCAGACCGGAAGCCAGGCGCTGAATAGAAAAACGCAGAACACACGCAGGGACATGCCGGCACCGAATCAGGCCTGGGGGATTGCCGGGGAGATTAAGTCAGGCGCATGACCGAAAGATGACAGCGGACCCCCTGTAGGAGTGAGCCTGCTCGCGATAGCGGTGTGCGGGTCAACATTTATGTCGACAGATCCACCGCTATCGCGAGCAGGCTCACTCCTACAGGAATTGCGTAAGGTTTGGGATCAGGCCAGCTCAAGCCAGATCGGCGCGTGGTCGGAGGGCTTTTCCATCCCGCGCAATTCGTAGTCCACGCCGGCGTCCTTCACCCGTGGCAGCAAACCATGGGAGGCGAGAATCACGTCGATGCGCAGGCCACGCTTCGGTTCATCCTCAAAACCACGGCTGCGGTAGTCGAACCAGCTGAACATGTCGGTCACGTCCGGGTTCAGGTGCCGGTAGCTGTCGGTCAGGCCCCAGTTTTTCAGGCGCGCCATCCACTCGCGTTCTTCCGGCAGGAAGCTGCATTTACCGGTTTTCAGCCAGCGCTTCATGTTGTCCGGGCCGATGCCGATGTCGCAGTCTTCCGGGGAAATGTTCACATCGCCCATCACCACCAGCGGCTGTTCGTTGTGAAACTGGCTTTCCAGCAACGCTTGCAGATCGCTGTAGAAACGTTGCTTGGCCGGGAATTTGGTCGGGTGGTCGCGGCTTTCGCCTTGGGGAAAATAACCGTTCATGATTGTCACCGGCACGCCATTGGCATCGGCGAAGTTGCCCCAGATAAAACGCCGTTGGGCATCTTCTTCGTCGGTGGCGAAACCTTTGTGAATAGCGATCGGCTCTTGGCGCGAGAGCAGGGCGACACCGTAATGGCCTTTCTGTCCGTGGAAGTACACGTGGTAGCCGAGCGCGCGCACTTCTTCCAGCGGGAACTGGTCGTCGTGGACTTTGGTTTCCTGCAGGCCGATCACGTCCGGTTGATGTTTTTCGATCAGCGCCGCCAGCTGATGCGGACGGGCCCGCAGTCCGTTGATGTTGAAGGAAACAATCTTCATGGTCGGCAGTCCTGGCAAAAGGGCGATGCTAGCTGACATGGGGGATGGGGGCCAGTGTGGGAGAAATCATTTTGTGCTGTGGGATTTGTAGCGCCTGTTCCGGCCCCATCGCTGGCAAGCCAGCTCCCACAGGTTTCTGTGTGGTGTGGGAATGTTTGTGAACGGCACGGACATTGTGGGAGCTGGCTTGCCAGCGATGAGGCCCGCATAGTCGATGAAGATCCAGAGCTGGTCTAACCTGTCAGGGGAACCACACCACCCGCCCAAGGTTCGTACCAACAAGCGCGCCATCCTTCGAGCGCGCCACGGGGAGAATCACCACCATGCCTGACACCCAGACCGCCATCGCCGACATCCACATGCTCGACCGCGGTTATTCCCGCGAAGCGCGCTCGCTGCTGTATCAGGCCTACCGTCACGAGCCGACCTTCGGCTACCTGTTCGAAGCCGAACGCCACGGTTATGAGCAACGCGTGCGCGCGACGGTGCGCGAGCTGGTCAAACAGCATTTTCTCCAGGACCTGCCGGCGATCGGACTGCTGGTCAACGATCGGCTGATCGGCATCGCCCTGATCGCGCCGCCGCAACGGCGTCTGGGCGTGACAGAAAGCTGGGCGTGGCGCCTGCGCATGGTGCTCAGCACCGGGTTTCGCTGCACCCGGCGCTATCTGGAATATCACGATGCCGTCGCCGCGTGCGTGCCCGGTGACTCGGTGCACATGCTGCCGTTGCTCGGCGTGCATCCGCAATTTCAGGGCAAGCACTACGGCGAACAACTGCTCACCGCCGTACACAACTGGTGCGCCGTCGACGAAACCTCCCAAGGCGTGGTGCTCGACACCGGTAACCCGCGCTACCTGGAATTTTATAAGAGGCAGGGTTATCAGGAGATCGGTGAGGTTGCTGTCGGGCCGGTGCGCGAACACGTATTTTTTCATGCCAATCCGCAGGTGTTACAAACAGCAACGGGTTAACCGTAGAACTTCTTCACAAATTACCTGTTCTATCAGGCTCCCGAGCCCGTGATAGCATCCGCGCCTATGAAGTTTCCAGGAAGATTTACCAGCGGCGTGCTCATGCTGTTATCCAGCTGCGCGGCGCTGGCGCAAAGTGAATTGGATGTACGGATCAAACCGTCCAACGATGAACTCAAAGCCAATATAGAAGGCTATATCGGCAGCCTCGGCGATCGTGACGAAGAAGCCTTGCAGCGCTTCAGTCGCGGTGCCGAAGAGCAGGCGCGCAAGGCCGCTCAGGCGTTGGGCTATTACCAGCCGCAGATCGACAGCGACGTCAAGGGCGGCGAAAAACCGCGTCTGGTGCTCAATATCGATCCCGGCGAGCCGATCCGCCTGCGCAACGTCACCGTGCGCGTCGACGGCCCGGCAGCCTCGCTGAAGTCCTTTCGTGTGCCGAAAAGCGATCTGCTCAAATCCGGCGCAGTGCTCAACCATGGCCGTTACGAAGACGCGAAAAGACTTATTCAGAATCAGGCCTCGCGCTTCGGATTTTTCAGCGGCCATTTCACCAGTCAAAAACTCTTGGTCGATCCGCGTGCCGGCGTCGCCGATGTCGAGTTGATCTACGACAGCGGCCCGCGTTATGCGCTGGGTAAAGTGAAATTCGAGGGCGACACGCCGTTTGACGAAGACCTGCTGCAACGCATGGTGCCATTCAAGGCCGGCGAGCCTTACGACTCCGAGCTGATCGCCGAGCTCAACCGCGACCTGCAATCGAGCGGCTATTTCGAAGGCGTACGCGTTGACGCGGCACCGACGGCGGCCAAAGACCAGGTGATCCCCGTCGACGTCAAACTCGACACGCGCAAACCGCGCACCATGGGCCTGGGCCTCGGTTATTCGACCGACGTCGGCCCACGCATCAAAGCTAACTGGACCCGTCATTGGGTCAATCCGCAAGGCGACAGCTATGGCTGGGAAGCCGAGCTTTCGGCGCCACGGCAGAACGTCGGGCTGTTCTACGACATTCCGCTCGACCCGCCGCTGACCGACAAACTGCGTTGGGCCGGCGGTTATCAATTCGAAGACATCGAAGGTTCCGACACGCTCAGCAAACTGCTGACCTTCGGCCCGGAATGGCACAGCAAGTTGCCCAGCGGCTGGCAACGGGTGATCTCGCTAAAGTGGCAGCGCGAGGAATACGAACTCGGCGACGACTCGGGTCTCAGCACCTTGCTGATGCCCGGCATCAGTTATTCCTACCTGAAAAGCGACAACCGCATCGACCCGCACAACGGCTATCGCCTGAGCTTCGAAAGCAAAGTGGCGAAGGAAGGCCTCGGTTCCGACAACAACCTGTTATATGGCACCGCGTTGGTCAAAGGCCTGACCACAGTGTTCGACAAGCACCGTTTGCTCGGGCGTGTGCAGGTCGGCGGCAGCGCCACCAACGGCTACAACTCGATCCCGCCGTCGCTGCGCTTCTTCGCCGGTGGCGATCAGAGCGTGCGCGGCTACGACTATCAGAGCCTGTCGCCGAAGAACTCCGATGGCGATCGCATCGGCGGGCGCTACATGGTCGCCGGCAGCGTTGAATATCAATATTCGGTCGCCGAGAAATGGCGCGTGGCGACCTTCGTCGACCAAGGCAACTCTTTCAACAAGCTTGAACTGCCGAACCTCAAGACCGGGGTCGGTATTGGCGTGCGCTGGGTCTCGCCAGTCGGGCCGATCCGCCTCGACCTGGCCCATGCGCTGGACGACGACGGCGGCATCCGGCTGCACTTTTCCATGGGGCCTGAGCTGTGAAGCGTGGTTTGAAAATAACGGCTGTGACGCTGCTGGCGTTGTTGCTGTTGATGGTATTGACGATCAGCGCCGCGCTCGGCACTCAGGCCGGCAGCCGTTGGGCGCTGAGCCTTGTACCGGGCTTGAGCGTGGAGAATTTTCACGGTCGCCTTGGCGGCCAATGGAGTGCCGATCATCTGCTCTGGCAGCAAGACACCAGCCGTGTCGAACTGAACAAGGCGATCTTTGCCTGGTCGCCGCTGTGCCTGACGCGCATGACCCTGTGCATCGATCAGCTCAAGGCCGAGCAAGTGGTTCTGCAATTCCCGCCGGGTGAAGAAACCACCGAGAGCGGCCCGATCAGACTGCCGGATTTGCAATTGCCGGTGGCCATCGAACTGGGCGACGTGCAGGTCGGCAGCCTGCTGTTCAACGGCAGTGAGCAGCTCAAAGGTTTGCAACTGGTCGCGCACTGGACTGCTCAAGGTCTGCAGATCGACAACGTGAAATTGCAGCGTGACGAACTCAGCCTGAACCTGTCCGGCGTGCTGCAACCGACCGGCAACTGGCCGCTGACTATTCAGGGCGATTTGACTTTACCCGCACCGGGCACAGAACCGTGGACGCTGGCCCTGAAAGCCGAGGGCGATCTGCTCAAGACGCTCAACCTGCACGCCGACAGTCGTGGCTACCTCGACGGCCAATTGACCGGCGAGTTGCAGCCACTGGTGGAAAACCTGCCGGCCAAGGTGCGCATCACCAGTGAAGCGTTCAAACCGAGCGCCGAACTCCCGGACACTCTGCAACTCAACCAACTGCTGCTGACTGGCGAAGGCGACCTGAAAAACGGTTACCAACTCAACGGCACCGCCACATTGCCCGCCGACACAGCCCCGGTGGCGCTGTTGCTCAAGGGTAAAGTCGATGCCAGCGGTGCGCAGATCGCCGGTCTTGATCTGACTGCCAACGATAAACAAAGCCTCAAACTCAGCGGCAGCGTCGACTGGAGCAAAGGCCTCAGCGCGCAAGCCAACATCAACTGGCAGGACTTTCCCTGGCATCGGCTCTACAACGAGATCGACGAGCCGCAAGTCGCTTTGCGTACCTTCACGGGTGAAGTTTCCTACACTGACGGTCAGTACCTCGGCAACTTTGCCGCCGCACTGGATGGTCCGGCCGGTGCGTTCACCCTGAGCAGCCCGTTCAGCGGCAGCCTCGAACAGATCGCCTTGCCGCAACTGGTGATGGCAGCCGGGCAGGGCAAGGCCGAAGGTCACGTCAAGGTCAGATTCGCCGACGGCATCGCCTGGGACACCGCGCTGCAACTCTCGGCATTGAATCCGGCGTACTGGGTTGCCGAACTGCCCGGCACGTTGGCCGGGCCGCTGAAGAGCACCGGCGAAATGAAAAATGAGCGCCTGAGCCTCAACGCTGACCTGGACCTCAAAGGCAAACTGCGCGGGCAACCGGCGATCTTGCAAGCCAAGGCTGAGGGCGCTGGCGAGCAGTGGAACCTCAACGCCCTGCAAATCCGTCTCGGCGACAACAGCATCAGCGGCAAGGGCAGCCTGCAACAGAAACTCGCCGGGCAGATCGACATCAAGCTGCCGCGTCTGGCCCAGCTCTGGCCGCAATTGCGCGGGCAGGTCAACGGTCAGGTCAACGTCGCCGGTACGCTGAAGGCGCCACAGGGCAAACTCGACTTGCAGGGCTCGCAACTGGTGTTCCAGGACAATCGCCTGCAAAGCCTCAACCTCGATGCCAATCTGGACAGTGCGCAACGGGCGAAGATCGATCTGAAGGGCAGCGGCATTCAGGTCGGCGATACATCGCTGGGCACACTGACCGCCAGCGCGCAGGGGGATATCAAAAGTCAGAAGCTCAACCTTGACCTGCTCGGACCCAAGCTGAAACTCGCGCTGGGGCTGGACGGCAGTCTGGATCAGGGCAACTGGCGCGGGCGTCTGGCCAGCGGTGATATCCAGGCCGGCGGGCAGGACTGGAAATTGCAGAATCCGGCGAAACTGGAACGCCTCGCCGATGGCAAGATCAACTTCGGCGCGCATTGCTGGACATCCGGCAGTGCCAGCCTGTGCGGCGAAGATCAGCGGCTGATGCCTGAGCCGAAACTGCGTTATCACCTCAAGCAGTTTCCGCTGGAAAGCCTGGCGCAGTGGTTGCCGAAAGACTTCGCCTGGCAGGGCCGGCTCAATGCCGATCTGCAACTCGACCTGCCGGCCAGCGGCCCCAACGGCGTGGTCAGCATCGACGCCAGCGGCGGCACCTTGCGCATGCGCGACCAGCAGCAATGGCTGGACTTCCCCTACCAGACGCTCAGGCTCACCAGCAAACTGACACCGAAACGCGTCGACACCGAACTGAACTTCGTCGGCGGCAAGCTTGGCGAATTGATGGTGCAGGCGCAGCTTAATCCGCTGCCGAAAAACAAACCGTTGAGCGGCTCGTTCCGCCTCAGCGGCCTGGACCTGTCGGTAGCGCGGCCGTTTGTGCCAATGGTGGAAAAACTCACCGGACGCCTGAACGGCAGCGGCACGATTTCCGGTGGTCTGCTGGCGCCGCTGGTCAATGGCACGGTGCAGCTGAGCGACGGCGAAGTGTCCGGCGCCGAATTGCCGATGGAACTGCAGAACCTGCAACTCACCGCAGCGATTGCCGGCGAATCGGTACGCCTCGATGGCGGCTGGAACAGCGGCAAAAACGGCCGCGGCAGTCTCAACGGCAATGTCGCCTGGGGCCAGGCGCTGGTGGTCGACCTGGCGTTGAAAGGCACGCAATTGCCGGTCACCGTCGAGCCGTACGCCAAGCTTGAAGTCGCGCCGGACCTGAAGATCTCCATGGCCGGCGACGAGCTGAAAATCGCTGGCAAGGTGCTGGTGCCCAACGGTGAAATCACCGTACGCGAACTGCCGCCTTCAACCGTGAAAGTCTCGGACGACACGATCATCGTCGGCGCGCAGACCGAAGAGGGCAAAGCGCCGCTCGCGATGAAGATGGACATCGATGTGATCGTCGGCCAGAACAAGCTGAGCTTCGCCGGTTTTGGCCTGACCGCCAATCTGCAAGGTCAGGTGCACATCGGCGACAACATGGACACCCGTGGCGAGCTGTGGCTCAACGACGGCCGCTACCGCGCCTACGGCCAGCGCCTGACGGTACGGCGTGCGCGTCTGTTGTTCGCCGGCCCCATCGACCAGCCGTATCTGGACATCGAAGCGATCCGCCAGACCGACGACGTGATCGCCGGCATCCGCCTCAGCGGCAGCGCCGAACAGCCGACCACGCAGATCTTCTCCGAACCGGCCATGAGTCAGGAGCAGGCGCTGTCCTATCTGGTCCTCGGGCGTCCGCTGAGCACCAACGGCGAAGACAACAACATGCTCGCTCAAGCCGCATTGGGCCTGGGCCTGATGGGCAGCGCCGGGGTCACAAGCGGCCTGGCCAAGGACCTGGGCATTCAGGATTTCCAGCTCGACACCCAGGGCAGCGGCAACGACACCAGTGTCGTCGCCAGCGGCAACATCTCCGAAAAACTCAGCCTGCGCTACGGCGTCGGCGTGTTCGAACCGGCCAGCACCATTGCCCTGCGCTACAAGCTGAGCAAGAAGGTGTATGTCGAAGCGGCGAGTGGCGTCGCCAGTTCGCTGGATATCTTCTACAAGCGCGATTTTTAAATCGCGCGTCTTTCTCTAAACCGAGTCGCTGCCATCGCCAGCAGGCTGGCTCCCACACTGGATCTCTGATCGACACAGCATTGGTGTCTGTTGGAGATCCCCTGTGGGAGCCAGCCTGCTGGCGATGGCGTGCGACTGCGCGCCAAAAAAACCAAATTACCAAGCCACCTAACTATTACGTTGACATTCGCTGCCTAAGCAGTAACATCTCGACATACATTCACTGCCTAGGCAGTTATCAGGTGGACCGATGAAGCATTTCACCCCCGACGAATTCAAGCAATGCCATCTCGGCCTGTTGCTCGGCCGTGCCGCGCTGCTCAAGGACCGGATCATCGATACGCACATGGAACCCCACGGCATCACCGCCGCGCAGTTCAAGGTGTTGATCATCATGGCCCAGTTCGGCGTCGACACCCCGGCGGAGCTGTGCCGGCACCTGTCGCTGGACAGCGGGTCGATGACGCGCATGCTCGATCGTCTGGAGCAGAAAGGTTTTCTGCTGCGCCAACGCAGCGAAGATGACCGCCGGCAGGTGCAGTTGAAACTGACGGGACAGGGCCAGCAACTGACCGATCGCCTGCCGCAGATCGGTGCCGATGCGATGAACGAACTGGCCGGCGCGATCTCCCGCGAGGAGCTGAAAACCCTCGAATACATCCTCAAGAAAATCCTGCTGGCGGCTGGTGACCCGATCACCCTCCAGCGCTTAGGTGACCACAATGAGCGGTAAAACCTTGCGCAGCAGCCTGACCCTGCTGCTGTCGGCGATGATCCTCGCCGGTTGCGCCAACTACAGCGGCCTCGATACCGAAGGTCAGCGTCTTGACGCCGCGAACCTGAAGACAGCGCAGTCTCTGGACGGTGTCAGCCTGTCGCCGGCGGCGTGGCCGAAGAGCGATTGGTGGACCAGCCTCGGCGATCCGCAGCTCGACGGCCTGATCCGCGAAGCATTGCATGACAGCCCGGACATGCAGATCGCCGCCGCCCGCGCTCATCAGGCTAGCGCCGCGGCCTATGCCGCCGACGCCGAGCGCTATCCGACCCTCGACGCCAGCGCCGGCATCAGCCGTTCGCGGCTGGCCCGTGATCAGGATCCGCTAGGGCAGGGCGGCGCCTATTCGACGGTGCGCAATGTCAGCGCCGGCTTCAATTACAACTTCGACCTCTGGGGCGGCCAGCGCGATGCCTGGGAAGCCGCACTCGGTGAGGCGCGCGCCGCTGAAGTCGACCGTCAGGCCGCGCAGTTGACCCTCGCCGCTGACGTCGCCCGCGCCTACAGCGATCTCGGCCAGGCGCATATCGTTTATGACCTGGCCAACGAAGACCTCAAGCGCACCCGGCAGATGCTAGACCTGAGCCAGCGTCGCCTGAGTTCGGGGATCGACAGCCAGTACCAGTTTCAGCAAACGCAAAGTCTGGAAGCCAGCTCTCAGGCCAGCCTGATCGACGCAGAGAAACGCCTGCACAGCGCCAAAGTCGCGCTGGCGGTATTGCTCGGCAAAGGCCCGGATCGTGGCAACGAAATCGCTCGGCCGAAAGTCCTGCAAGCCAGCGCCGTTGCCGTGCCGTCGGTATTGCCTGCCGAACTGCTCGGGCGGCGTCCCGATCTGGTCGCGGCACGCTGGCGTGTCGAGGCGGCGAGCAAGGATATCGATGCCGCCAAGACGCGCTTCTATCCGAATCTCAACCTGAGCGCGTCGGCCGGTGCCGAGTCGTTGTTGGGTGATGCGATGTTCGGTTCCGCCAGTCGCTTCTTCAACATCGCGCCAACCGTGTCGCTGCCGATTTTCGATGGCGGGCGCCTGCGCGCCAACCTTGATGCCCGCGACGCCGATTACGACCTCGCGGTGGCGCAGTACAACAAAAGTCTGGTGAAAGCCCTTGGCGATGTCGGCGACACGATCAATCAGTTGCGTGATATCGGCCGGCAGATCGGCGCGCAGCAGCACGCCACCGACATTGCTCAGGATTCTTACAACACTGCGGTCCAGCGTTACGGTTCCGGCATCGGCAACTACCTGGACGTGCTCAGCATCGAGCAGCAATTGCTCCAGGCCCAGCGTCAGCTGGCCACGCTCAATGCCGAGCAGATCGACCTGTCGATTCAACTGATGCAAGCGCTGGGCGGCGGCTTCCAGGGTGAAACCCTGACCGCAGCCAACGCCAGCCCAGCCACTGCGCACAACTAATTCAAGGTAACCGTCATGGCCACTGCCGAAAACACTCAAGCTCAAGACAACACCCCGGACACCGGCAACCCGCGCAAACGCAAGGTGATGCTGTTGGCCCTGGCCGTGGTCGTCCTGCTCGCCATTGCTGGCGTGTGGGCGTATCACGAATTCATCGGGCGCTGGAACGAAAGCACCGACGACGCCTACGTCAACGGCAACGTCGTGGAAATCACCCCGCTGGTGACCGGCACCGTGGTCAGCATCGGCGCCGACGACGGTGATCTGGTTCAGGAAGGCCAGGTGCTGGTCAACTTCGACCCCAACGACGCCGAAGTAGGCCTGCAAAGTGCCAAGGCCAAACTGGCGCGCACCGTGCGTCAGGTGCGCGGCTTGTACAGCAACGTCGACGGCATGAAAGCCCAGGTCAACGCGCAGCAGGCCGAAGTGCAGAAGGCGCAGGACAACTACAACCGCCGCAAGAATCTGGCGCAGGGCGGGGCGATTTCCCAGGAAGAATTGTCCCACGCCCGCGACGACCTGACCTCGGCGCAGAACGCTCTGGCCAATGCCAGGCAGCAACTGAAGACCACCAGCGCGCTGGTCGATGACACCGTGGTGTCGTCGCACCCGGACGTAATGTCGGCAGCTGCCGATTTGCGTCAGGCCTACCTGACCAACGCGCGCAGCACTTTGATCGCCCCGGTGACCGGTTACGTCGCCAAGCGCACCGTGCAGCTCGGCCAGCGGGTACAGCCGGGCACCGCGCTGATGGCGGTGATCCCGCTCAATCAACTGTGGATCGACGCCAACTTCAAGGAAACCCAACTGCGTGACATGCGCATCGGTCAGCCGGTGGACATCGAAGCCGACCTGTACGGCAGCGACGTCAAGTACAGCGGCACCGTCGACAGCCTCGGCGCCGGCACCGGCAGCGCGTTTGCCTTGCTGCCAGCGCAGAACGCCACCGGTAACTGGATCAAGATCGTCCAGCGGGTGCCGGTGCGCATTCACATAAATGCCGAAGAGCTGGCCAAACATCCGCTGCGGGTCGGTCTGTCGACCAATGTCGAAGTCAACCTGCACGACCAGAGCGGCCCGGTGCTGGCGCAGCAGCCGCCGCAAAAAGCCTCGTTCAGCACCAATGTGTATGAGCGCCAACTGGCCGAAGCGGACGCAATGATTGCCCAGCTGATTCACGACAACAGCGCCGCGGCGAGCAAGACCGCACAGCGCTGATCCGCACGGACCCTGTAGGAGTGAGCCTGCTCGCGATAGCGGTGTGTCAGTCACCGATGATGTCGACTGTTACACCGCTATCGCGAGCAGGCTCACTCCTACAGGGGTGCGGTGTCCTCTAGGTTTCATAGGATCCACCATGAGCAATAACGCTTCTTTCACGCCGCCCAGCCTGTTGCTCAGCACCATTGGCCTGTCGCTGGCGACGTTCATGCAGGTGCTCGACACCACCATCGCCAACGTGGCGTTGCCGACGATTTCCGGCAACCTGGGGGTGAGTTCGGAGCAAGGCACCTGGGTGATCACTTCGTTCGCCGTGAGCAACGCGATTGCGCTGCCGCTGACGGGCTGGCTCAGCCGCCGTTTTGGCGAGGTGAAACTGTTTCTGTGGGCGACGATGCTGTTTGTGCTGGCGTCGTTTCTCTGTGGTATTTCCACCTCGATGCCCGAGCTGATCGGCTTCCGGGTCCTGCAAGGTCTGGTCGCCGGGCCGTTGTACCCGATGACCCAAACCCTGTTGATCGCGGTGTATCCGCCGGCGAAACGCGGGATGGCCCTGGCGTTATTGGCGATGGTCACGGTGGTCGCGCCGATTGCCGGGCCGATTCTTGGCGGCTGGATCACCGACAGTTACAGCTGGCCGTGGATCTTCTTCATCAACGTGCCGATCGGGATTTTTGCGGTAATGGTGGTGCGTTCGCAACTGGCCAAGCGGCCGGTGGTCACCAGCCGCCAGCCGATGGATTACGTCGGTCTGATCACCCTGATTATCGGTGTCGGCGCGTTGCAGGTGATCCTCGACAAGGGCAATGATCTGGACTGGTTCGAATCGAACTTCATCATCATCGGCGCGGCGATTTCCGTGGTTGCGCTGGCGGTGTTCGTGATCTGGGAAATGACCGACCAGCATCCGGTGGTCAACCTGCGCCTGTTCGCCTATCGCAACTTTCGCATCGGTACGCTGGTGTTGGTCTTGGGTTATGCGGGATTCTTCGGCATCAACCTGATCCTGCCGCAATGGCTGCAGACGCAGATGGGCTACACCGCGACCTGGGCCGGTCTGGCCGTGGCGCCGATCGGTATTCTGCCGGTGCTGCTGTCGCCGTTTGTTGGTAAGTACGCACACAAGTTCGACTTGCGGCTGCTCGCCGGGCTGGCGTTTCTGGCGATCGGCCTGAGTTGCTTCATGCGCGCCGAGTTCACCAACGAGGTCGACTTCCAGTCCATCGCTCTGGTGCAGTTGTTCATGGGTATTGGCGTGGCGCTGTTTTTCATGCCGACGTTGAGCATCCTGATGTCGGATCTGCCGCCGAGCCAGATTGCCGACGGGGCCGGTCTGGCGACTTTCCTGCGGACCTTGGGCGGCAGCTTTGCGGCTTCGCTGACCACGTGGATCTGGATTCGCCGGGCGAATCAGCATCATGCCTACATGAGCGAGAGCATCAGCACCTTCGAACCGGCCACGCGCGAGACCTTGCATGCGCTGGGCGGGGCGAGTCAACCGGCGTATGCGCAGATGGATCAGATCCTGTCCAGTCAGGCCTACATGTTGTCGACCGTGGATTACTTCACGCTGCTGGGGTGGGGGTTCATGGGGTTGATTCTGATTGTGTGGCTGGCGAAGCCGCCGTTTGCGGCGAAGGCAGGGCCTGCCGCCAGCGGTCATTGATCCGAAGCGCGATTAACTGTAGGAGTGAGCCTGCTCGCGATTAGCGGTGTATCAGTCAACAAAGATGTTGAATGTGATATCGCTATCGCGAGCAGGCTCACTCCTACAATGGTTTTGTATCTGGCTTCAGAGGGTGGGCGCTGGGAGAGCAGGTGGCGGGGCGAAGTCGAACGGTGCCAACGCATACCCGCTCTCATCGACCTGCAACGCCCAGCCCTGACGATCCCAATCCCCCAGCACAATGCGCTTCGCTGCTTGCTCACCGAGTTGCAGCTTGTGGATGGCGGGGCGGTGGGTGTGGCCGTGGATCAGGGTGTTCACGCCGAATTGCTGCATGATCCGCGGAATCTCTTCCGGCGTGACATCGACAATGTCATTGGCCTTCATCCGCGTCTGCGCACGGCTTTCGCTGCGCAGCTTGCGCGCCAGTTTATGGCGCGTGCGCAGCGGCAGATTGCGCAGGATGAACAGGGTGATCGGATTGCGCAGGTAGCGGCGCAGCTTCATGTAGCCGACGTCGCGGGTACACAGGCTGTCGCCGTGCATCAGCAGCACCGGCTCGCCGTAGAACTGCACGACACTCGGGTCCTTCAACAGCGTGCAGCCGGCCTGTTTGCAAAAGGCCTTGCCGAGCATGAAGTCGCGATTGCCGTGCATGAGGAAAATGGCCGTGCCGCTGTCGCTCAAGTTGCGCAGGGCCTGGCAGATGGAACGCTGGAAGGGTGTCATGGCGTCGTCGCCGATCCACGCCTCGAAGAAGTCGCCGAGGATGTACAAGGCACTCGCCGAGCGGGCGCGTCCGGCGAGCAAATCCAGAAACGCCCGGGTAATGTCCGGGCGCTCCTCTTCCAGATGCAAGTCTGAAATCAGCAATATCACTCAATGATCTCGGCTTTCTCGATGATCACGTCGTCTGCGGGTACGTCCTGGTGGCCGGCCTTGGAAGTGGTCGACACGCCTTTGATCTTGTCGACAACGTCGGTGCCGGCGGTGACTTTACCGAATACCGCGTAGCCCCAGCCCTGCACGTTCTTGCCGCTGTGGTTGAGGAAGGTGTTGTCGGCGACGTTGATGAAGAACTGTGCCGAAGCCGAATGCGGCTCCATGGTGCGGGCCATGGCGACGGTGTACTTGTCATTGGAAAGACCGTTGTCCGCTTCGTTCTGGATGCTCGGACGCTTGTCTTTCTTCTCTTTCATGCCTGGCTCGAAACCGCCGCCCTGGATCATGAAGTTACCGATGACGCGGTGGAACACGGTGTTGGTGTAGTGACCGGCGTTAACGTATTCGATGAAGTTGGCGACGGTGATCGGCGCCTTTTCAGCGTTCAGTTCGATGACGATGTCGCCATGGTTGGTGGTCAGTTTGACTTGAGTCATGATCGCTACTCTTCTGAGGAATTCGTGGTTTTGGGACCTTCAGCCCCGCAACCGGTTCAGCCTGCTTCGGCCAAGGTGCGCAGTTTAGCGTGACAGGCGCGAATTTCGAGGCGGTTTTTCATTTCCGCGCGATTAAATGCGCCGCTTTATGGAGCCTGCTCTGTCAGCCCCTTGACGGCATCGGCTATGATAGCGGCTTTGTTTTGTCTGGCCCGTTCTGCGGCCGCGCACATGTAAGTCAAGGATCCTATGAGCAAGCCCACTGTCGACCCTACCTCGAATGCCAAGTCCGGCCCTGCCGTGCCGGTCAATTTCCTGCGGCCGATCATCCAGGCAGACCTGGACTCGGGCAAGCACACCCAGATCGTCACGCGTTTTCCGCCTGAGCCCAACGGCTACCTGCACATCGGCCACGCCAAGTCGATCTGCGTGAACTTCGGCCTGGCCCAGGAGTTCGGCGGCGTCACGCACCTGCGTTTCGACGACACCAACCCGGCCAAGGAAGACCAGGAATATATCGACGCGATCGAAAGCGACGTCAAATGGCTGGGCTTCGAGTGGTCCGGTGAAGTGCGCTACGCCTCGCAGTATTTCGACCAATTGCACGACTGGGCGGTCGAGCTGATCAAGGCCGGCAAGGCCTACGTCGACGACCTGACCCCCGAGCAGGCCAAGGAATACCGCGGCAGCCTGACCGAACCGGGCAAGAACAGCCCGTTTCGCGACCGCTCGGTAGAGGAAAACCTCGACCTGTTCGCGCGCATGAAGGCCGGTGAATTCCCCGACGGCGCACGCGTGCTGCGGGCGAAGATCGACATGGCCTCGCCGAACATGAACCTGCGCGACCCGATCATGTACCGCATCCGTCACGCCCATCACCACCAGACCGGCGACAAGTGGTGCATCTACCCGAACTACGACTTCACCCACGGTCAGTCGGACGCCATCGAAGGGATCACCCATTCGATCTGCACCCTGGAATTTGAAAGCCATCGTCCGCTGTACGAGTGGTTCCTCGAGCACCTGCCGGTGCCGGCGCAGCCGCGTCAGTACGAGTTCAGCCGCCTGAACCTGAACTACACGATCACCAGCAAGCGCAAGCTCAAGCAACTGGTCGATGAAAAGCACGTCAATGGCTGGGACGATCCGCGCATGTCCACGCTGTCGGGCTTCCGCCGCCGTGGCTACACGCCGAAATCGATCCGCAACTTCTGCGAAATGATCGGCACCAACCGCTCCGACGGCGTAGTCGACTTCGGCATGCTCGAATTCAGTATCCGCGACGACCTCGACCAGAGCGCACCGCGCGCCATGTGCGTGCTGCGTCCGCTGAAAGTGGTCATCACCAACTACCCGGAAGGCCAGGTCGAAAACCTTGAACTGCCACGCCACCCGAAAGAAGACATGGGCGTGCGCGCCTTGCCGTTTGCCCGGGAAATCTACATCGACCGTGACGACTTCATGGAAGAGCCGCCAAAAGGCTACAAGCGCCTGGAGCCGGCCGGTGAAGTGCGTCTGCGCGGCAGCTACGTGATCCGTGCCGACGAAGCGATCAAGGACGCCGATGGCAACATCGTCGAACTGCGTTGCTCGTACGACCCGGAAACCCTCGGCAAGAACCCGGAAGGGCGCAAGGTCAAAGGCGTGATCCACTGGGTGCCGGCCGCCGCCAGCGTCGAGTGCGAAGTGCGTCTGTACGATCGCCTGTTCCGCTCACCGAACCCGGAGAAGGCCGAAGACAGCGCGAGTTTCCTCGACAACATCAACCCTGACTCACTGCAAGTGCTGACCGGTTGTCGCGCCGAGCCATCGCTCGGCAATGCGCAGCCGGAAGACCGTTTCCAGTTCGAACGCGAAGGCTACTTCGTCGCGGATCTGAAGGACTCGAAACCCGGTCAGCCGGTATTCAACCGTACCGTGACCCTGCGTGATTCGTGGGGCCAGTGAGACAGCGTCAAGGAAATTAACGTGCTGACGATCTACAACACGCTCACCAAGAGCAAAGAAGTCTTCAAGCCGCTGGATGGCAACAAGGTTCGCATGTACGTCTGCGGGATGACCGTGTACGACTACTGCCACCTCGGCCACGGCCGCAGCATGGTCGCGTTCGACCTGGTGACGCGCTGGCTGCGCTTCAGCGGCTACGACCTGACCTACGTGCGCAACATCACCGACATCGACGACAAGATCATCAACCGCGCCAACGAGAACGGTGAATCGTTCGAAGCGTTGACCGAACGCATGATCGCCGCTATGCACGAAGACGAAGCGCGCCTCAACATCAAAAAGCCGGACATGGAGCCGCGCGCCACCGATCACATCGCTGGCATGCACGCGATGATCCAGGCGCTGATCGACAAGGGTTACGCCTACGCCCCGGGCAATGGCGACGTGTACTACCGCGTCGCCAAATTCATGGGCTACGGCAAGCTGTCGCGCAAGAAAATCGAAGACCTGCGCATCGGCGCACGCATCGAAGTCGACGAGTCGAAACAGGACCCGCTCGACTTCGTCCTGTGGAAAGCCGCCAAGCCGGGCGAGCCGAGCTGGGAATCGCCGTGGGGCGCCGGGCGTCCGGGCTGGCACATCGAGTGCTCGGTGATGTCGACCTGCTGCCTGGGTGAGACTTTTGACATTCATGGCGGCGGCAGCGACCTCGAGTTCCCGCACCATGAAAACGAAATCGCCCAGAGCGAAGCGGCCACCGGCAAGACCTACGCCAACGCGTGGATGCATTGCGGGATGATCCGTATCAATGGCGAGAAGATGTCCAAGTCGTTGAACAACTTCTTCACCATCCGCGACGTACTGGAAAAGTACCACCCGGAAGTCGTGCGTTACCTGCTGGTGTCGAGCCACTACCGCAGCGCGATCAACTATTCGGAAGACAACCTCAAGGACGCCAAAGGCGCACTGGAGCGTTTCTATCACGCATTGAAAGGTCTGCCGACTGTGGCGCCGGCCGGTGGCGAAGCCTTCGTCGAGCGTTTCACTGCGGTGATGAACGACGACTTCGGCACGCCTGAAGCCTGCGCCGTGCTGTTCGAGATGGTTCGCGAGATCAACCGCTTGCGCGAGAGTGATCTCGATGCGGCGGCGGGTCTGGCAGCGCGCCTGAAAGAATTGGCCAGCGTGCTGGGCGTGTTGCAGCTCGAAGCCGACGACTTCCTGCAGGCGGGCGCCGAAGGGCGTGTCGATGCGGCTGAGGTGGATGCGTTGATTGCTGCGCGTCTGGCGGCCCGGGCCGGGAAGGATTGGGCCGAGTCGGACCGCATTCGTGATCAGCTTACGGCGATGGGTGTGGTGCTGGAAGATGGCAAGGGTGGCACGACCTGGCGGTTGGCTGACTGAGGCCAAAAGCCCCTACCATGATCGTTCCCACGCTCTGCGTGGGAATGCCTCCAGGGACGCTCCGCGTTCCGGCTTTCGAATGGGACGCGGAGCGCCCCGGGCTGCATTCCCACGCGGAGCGTGGGAACGATCAAAATCCTGCGGTCGGCCCCCTCTCCTGCGGGAGAGGGCTGGGGTGAGGGCAAAGGTTGTACTCAACCGCCAATCTGCCGCAACCGCTTGTAAAGCGTATTGCGGCTAACCCCCAACCGCCGCGCCAGATGCGAGATATTCCCCCCAGCCGCCTTCAACTCGCGGTTCAACGCTTCAACATCATTCAAATCCAGCCCCAACGGCGCCGCCGTCTCCACCGGCTCCATCTCCAGATCGACAAAAAAATCATCCGGCAAATGCTCCGGCCGCACCGGTTGCTCCTCGGCCATGGCCAGCGCCACCTGCATCACGCTGCTGACCTGACGCAAATTCCCCGGCCACGGATGCCGTTCGAACAACTCCAGCACCTCTGAGGTCAAACCCGCCCACTGCGTCGGCTCACGATGCTGTTCCCACAGCCGCTTGAACAACGCCTGTTTATCACTGCGCTCACGCAGCGGTGGCAGTTCCAGGGTCAGCCCGCCAATGCGGTAATACAAATCCTCACGAAACCGGCCCAACTGCACCTGTTCGCGCAACGAACGGTTGGTCGCCGAGATGATCCGCAGGTCCACCGGGAACAACTCACTACTGCCCACCGGCTGCACGCAACGCTCCTGCAATACCCGCAACAGGCGCGCCTGGGTCGGCAACGGCATATCGCCGATTTCATCGAGAAACAGCGTGCCTTTGTCAGCCTTGCGAATCAGGCCGATGCTGCCTTTCTGGTTGGCGCCGGTGAACGCGCCTTTCTCATAACCGAATAGCTCGGACTCAACCAGTTCGGCGGGGATCGCTGCGCAGTTCACCGCGATGAACGCCTGTTTACTGCGCGAGCTGGCCTGATGCAGGGCTTTCACGAACACCTCTTTGCCGACGCCGGTCTCGCCGTGGATCAGCAGCGGAATATCTTTTTCCAGCAGGCGTTCGGCCTGACGCACGGCTTTTTCCACGCGGCTATCGCCGAAATGCAGGCTGTTGAGGCTGATCGCGCTGGATGGCGCGGGCTTTTCTTCCGTCACAAATACCCGGGCTTGAACCGCTGCCTGTTTCGGCCGTTTCAACAGACACTGAAAACGGTTGCGTCCGGAAGTCTGCAAGGCGAATGGCAAACCGTCCGGCTGATTGATCAACTCCAGCAGCGAGACCTTGAACAGGCTTTCCACACTGACCCGCGACAAGCGCACCCCGAGCAGATTGTCCGCGCGGCGATTGGCCGACAGGACCTGACCGCTCTCATCGAAGATCAACAACCCGGCCCACTGGCTGTCGAGGTTGTTCAACCCGGTGTTGAAGGTGAGTTGAAAGTGCTGACCGTGGAACAAGTTGAGGATCAGCCGGTTCTCCACGGTCTGGCTCATCATCTTGACCATGCCCAAGGTGTGCGAGGGCGGCAGGTAGCTGTCGCTGGACACGTCGAGCACGGCGATGACCTTGCGCTCGGCGTCGAAAATCGGCGCGGCGGAACCCGTCATGAAGCGGTTGGCCTTGAGAAAGTGTTCATCGTGTTCAATGTGCACCGCCTGTTCGCAGGCCAGCGCGGTGCCGATCGCATTGGTGCCGCTGCAGCGCTCCATCCAGCTCGCCCCGGCCTGAAAGCCGCGCGCCAGGTTCGGTTCGATAAAACGCTGGGTGCCCCACGAGGTCAGCACCTGGCCCTGATTGTCGGCGAGCATGATCAGGCAGTTGGAATTGCTAAGGATGTTTTCGTAATAGGGCAGAACTTCCTGATGCGTGGTCTGTACCAGTGAATGATGACTGTCGAGCAATTGCGCAATGCCAGCGGCGGGCAGTTGATCGAAGGCCGGGGTGCTCTGATGGTCGAGACCGAACGCGCGACAGCGTTGCCAGGAAGTCTGGACGATCGCATCGTGGGACAGCGGCGAAGCAGGTGCGGCCATGGGGGCGAGCCTCTGAGTGCAGCGATTTTATTATTGTTATGAGCCCGATCTTAAAACCAACACAGATCCCCTGTAGGCCTTCGCCTGCTCGCGATAGCGGTCTGTCAGACGGATTTGCATTGACTGACACACCGCTATCGCGAGCAGGCGAAGGCCTACAGGGATCTTCGGCTTCCATGAGATCGGGCAAAAAGCGTTTATAGAGTGTTGTTCACTATTGTTCATTGTCAATCACCCGACTGTTCAAAAGTGTTCAGCTGTGAACGGCGCTGGCCCCCGTAAACACTGCTTCTCAAGGAAAATCAAGCACTTGCCACTTCTGGCACGAAAGTCGCTGTGTTGCTTCGGTCGCTTGACTCCAAAAATAAAAAAGGCCGAGCCATGTCACTCACCCTGGAGCACGTCAGCCGTACCGTCGAGGGCCAGATCTGGATCGACGATGCGTGCCTGAAATTCGAACCCGGTTCCTTCAACGTTTTGCTCGGCCGCACGCTGTCCGGCAAAACGAGTTTGATGCGTTTGATGGCCGGGCTGGACAAGCCCGACAGCGGGCGCATCCTGATGAACGGCGTCGACGTTACCCAACGCCCGGTGCGTCTGCGCAACGTGTCGATGGTCTATCAGCAGTTCATCAATTACCCGACCATGACGGTGTTCGAGAACATCGCCTCGCCGTTGCGCCAGGCCGGTGTGGCGAAAGACATCATCCACAGCAAAGTGCTGGAAACCGCAAAGATGCTGCGCATCGAGAAGTTTCTGCAGCGCTATCCGCTGGAGCTGTCCGGCGGTCAGCAACAGCGCACGGCCATGGCTCGCGCCTTGGTCAAGGACGCTGAACTGATTCTGTTCGACGAGCCGCTGGTCAACCTCGATTACAAACTGCGCGAAGAGCTGCGCCAGGAAATGCGCGAGCTGTTCAAGGCGCGCCATACCATCGCCATCTACGCCACCACCGAGCCCAACGAAGCGTTGGCGCTGGGCGGCACCACGACGATTTTGCATGAAGGCCGGGTGATTCAGAGCGGGCCGTCGACCTCGGTGTATCACCAGCCGCAAACCGTGCTGGCCGCCGAGTTGTTCTCCGAACCGCCGATCAACCTGATGCCCGGGCGCATTGCCGGCAACGAAGTCAGCTTCGCCAATTTCGTCCACTTCCCGTTGAACGTTGATCTGCGGCCGGTAGGCGAGGGCGAATACCGTTTCGGCGTGCGCCCCAGCCATATCTCGCTGGTGCCGAGCAACGACGATGATCTGGAACTGGCGGTGACCGTCGAAGTGGCCGAGATCAGTGGCTCGGAAACCTTCCTGCATGTGCGCAACGAGCATTTCCTGCTGGTGCTGCACCTGCCGGGGGTTCACGAATACGACGTCGATGCGCCGATCCGCATTTACATCCCGACCCACAAACTGTTCGTTTTCGATGCGCAGGGCCGTCTGGTGCAAGCACCGGGCCGGCGTGTCGCGAGGGTTGCCTGATGGCCGAAATCCGTTTGCAACACCTCGCCCACAGCTACAGCAAAACCCCGAGCGGCGCTGAGGATTACGCGATCCGTGAGATGGATCACATCTGGGAGCAGGGCGGCGCCTATGCCTTGCTCGGCCCGTCCGGTTGCGGCAAGTCGACCTTGCTCAACATCATTTCCGGCCTGCTCAGCCCGTCCCAGGGCCATGTGCTGTTCGACGGCAAAGCGGTCAACGACCTGACGCCGGAGAAGCGCAACATCGCCCAGGTGTTCCAGTTTCCGGTGGTCTACGACACCATGACCGTGTTCGACAACCTCGCTTTTCCTTTGCGCAATCAGGGCATGGCCGAGGCGAAAGTGCACAGCAAGGTGCAGGAAATCGCCGAAGTCCTCGACCTGCAAAACCTGCTGAGCAAAAAGGCGCGCAACCTCACCGCCGACGAAAAACAGAAAGTCTCGATGGGCCGTGGTCTGGTACGCGACGACGTCTCGGCGATCCTGTTCGACGAACCGCTGACGGTGATCGACCCGCACCTGAAATGGAAACTGCGGCGCAAGCTCAAGCAGATCCACGAGCAGTTCAACATCACCATGGTCTACGTCACCCACGATCAGCTCGAAGCCTCAACGTTCGCTGACAAGATCGCGGTGATGTACGGCGGCCAGATCGTCCAGTTCGGCACGCCACGGGAATTGTTCGAGCGGCCAAGCCACACCTTCGTCGGCTATTTCATCGGCAGCCCCGGGATGAACCTGATCGAGGTGCAGCCGCAGCCCGGTGGCGTCGGTTTCGCTTCGACGCACTTGCCGTTGTCCGAAGCCTTGCAGCGCCATATCGAGCACGGCCAGTGGAAAAATCTCAAGGTCGGTATCCGCCCTGAGTTCATTCATGTCTGGGACGAGCCGTTCGATGACGCAATGCAGGCCGACGTCGTACACGTCGAAGACCTCGGCACCTACAAGATCATGACCCTCAACCTCGACGGCGCGCCGTTGAAGGTGCGCCTGACCGAAGACAAACCGGTGCCACAGGGCACGGCGTACATCAGTTTTCCGGCGCAGTGGCTAATGGTGTATGCCGATGAATTCCTGCTCGAAGCCGACGATGAGGTGCAGCCATGAACAAGGTGCAGAACAACAAGGCCTGGTGGCTGGTGTTGCCGGTGTTTCTGCTGGTGGCGTTCAGTGCAGTGATCCCGATGATGACCGTGGTCAACTATTCGGTGCAGGACATCTTCGACCAGTCCAGCCGCTACTTCGTCGGCGCCGACTGGTACAAGCAGGTGCTGCTCGACCCACGTCTGCACGACTCGCTGCTGCGTCAGTTCATCTATTCGGCCTGCGTGCTGCTGATCGAGATCCCACTGGGCATTGCCGTCGCGCTGACCATGCCGACCAAGGGCCGTTGGTCGTCGGTGGTGCTGATCATTCTGGCGATTCCGCTGCTGATTCCGTGGAACGTAGTCGGTACGATCTGGCAGATTTTCGGCCGCGCCGACATCGGTCTGCTCGGTTCCAGCCTCAACGCCATGGGCATCAGCTACAACTATGCGGCCAATACCATGGACGCCTGGGTGACGGTGCTGGTCATGGACGTGTGGCACTGGACCTCACTGGTGGCGCTGCTGTGCTTCTCCGGTCTGCGCGCGATTCCCGACGTCTATTACCAGGCCGCACGCATCGATCGGGCCTCGGCCTGGGCGGTGTTCCGCCACATTCAACTGCCCAAACTGAAAAGCGTGCTGCTGATCGCGGTGATGCTGCGCTTCATGGACAGTTTCATGATTTACACCGAACCGTTCGTGCTCACCGGCGGCGGGCCGGGCAATGCCACGACCTTCCTCAGTCAGACGTTGACGCAGATGGCCGTAGGGCAATTCGACCTCGGTCCGGCAGCGGCATTTTCGCTGGTGTACTTCCTGATCATCCTGTTGGTGTCGTGGCTGTTCTATACCGCCATGACGCATTCCGACGCCAACCGCTGAGGCCCGGCCATGAGCAAGAGAAAGCTTATTCCGTTGCTGGTGTACATCCTGTTCCTGCTGGTGCCGATCTACTGGCTGCTGAACATGTCGTTCAAGAGCAACACCGAAATCCTCGGCGGCCTGACCCTTTTCCCACAGGCCTTCACGCTGGCGAACTACAAGGTGATCTTCACCGATCCGAGCTGGTACACCGGTTATCTCAACTCGCTGTATTACGTCAGCCTCAACACCGTGATCTCGTTGAGCGTGGCGTTACCGGCGGCCTACGCGTTTTCACGCTATCGTTTCCTCGGCGACAAACACCTGTTCTTCTGGCTGCTGACCAACCGCATGGCGCCGCCGGCGGTGTTTCTGCTGCCGTTCTTTCAGTTGTATTCGTCGATCGGCCTGTTCGACACGCACATCGCCGTAGCCCTGGCGCACTGCTTGTTCAACGTGCCGCTGGCGGTGTGGATTCTCGAAGGTTTCATGTCCGGCGTGCCGAAGGAGATCGACGAAACCGCCTACATCGACGGCTACAGTTTTCCCAAGTTCTTCGTGAAGATTTTCATTCCGTTGATCGGTTCCGGCATCGGTGTCACGGCGTTTTTCTGCTTCATGTTTTCCTGGGTCGAACTGTTGCTGGCACGCACGCTGACCTCGGTCAACGCCAAACCGATCGCGGCGGTGATGACCCGCACTGTGTCGGCGTCGGGGATCGATTGGGGCGTGCTGGCCGCGGCGGGGGTATTGACCATCCTGCCGGGCATGCTGGTGATCTGGTTTGTTCGCAACCATGTGGCCAAGGGCTTTGCCCTCGGTCGGGTCTGAGGAGCTGATGATGGAATGGATGAGCTGGACGACACCGACCGCCGCGTTCTTCATCGGCATCGGTCTGATTCTGGTGGGCATGACCACCTGGGAATTGCGCTCGCCGAGCATCTTGCGGCGAGGGTTTCTGCCGATTGCCACCACCCGTGGCGATCGCTTGTTTATCGGTCTTCTCGGCAGCGCCTACCTGCACTTGCTGGTAATCGGCGTCACCGACTGGAGCATCTGGGTGGCGTCCGCGTTGTCCCTGGTGTGGCTGTTGGCTGTGATGCGTTGGGGCTAGCCGAATCGTTCGGCAACGCGGCTCCACAACTTAAACAGGAGGTCTCTATGTTCGATAAAAACAATAAGCTGCGACATAGCATTTCATTGGCAGCCATGCTGGCACTCAGCGGTTTGAGCGCGTCTGCCTGGGCTGACGCCTACGAAGATGCCGCGAAAAAATGGATCGGCAGCGAGTTCAAGCCCTCGACCCTGACGGCCGAACAGCAGCTGGAAGAATTGAAGTGGTTCATCAAGGCCGCCGAGCCGTTTCGTGGCATGGACATCAAGGTCGTTTCCGAGACCCTGACCACCCACGAATATGAATCGAAAGTGCTGGCCAAGGCGTTCAGCGAAATCACCGGGATCAAGCTCACCCACGACTTGCTGCAGGAAGGCGACGTGGTCGAGAAAATGCAAACGGTGATGCAGTCGGACAAGAATATCTATGACGGCTGGGTCAACGACTCCGACCTGATCGGTACGCACTTTCGCTACGGCAAGACCGAATCGATCACCGACCTGATGGCCAACGAAGGCAAAAACTTCACCTCGCCGACCCTCGACATCAAGGACTTCATTGGCATCTCGTTCACCACCGCACCGGACGGCAAGATCTACCAACTGCCCGACCAGCAATTCGCCAACCTGTACTGGTTCCGGGCCGACTGGTTCGAACGCGCCGACCTGAAAGCCAAATTCAAGGAAAAGTACGGCTACGAGCTGGGCGTGCCGGTGAACTGGTCGGCCTATGAAGACATCGCCAAATTCTTCAGCGAAGACGTCAAGGAAATCGACGGTAAACGCGTTTACGGGCACATGGACTACGGCAAGAAAGACCCGTCGCTGGGCTGGCGCTTCACCGATGCCTGGTTCTCTATGGCCGGCGGCGGCGACAAGGGCATTCCCAACGGGTTGCCGGTGGACGAGTGGGGCATCCGCGTCGAGGACTGCCATCCGGTCGGCTCCAGCGTGACCCGCGGCGGCGACACCAACGGCCCGGCAGCGGTGTTTGCAACCACCAAATACGTCGACTGGCTGAAGAAATACGCACCACCGGAAGCGGCGGGCATGACCTTTTCCGAATCCGGCCCGGTGCCGTCGCAGGGCAACATCGCCCAACAGATCTTCTGGTACACCGCGTTCACCGCCGACATGACCAAACCGGGCCTGCCGGTGGTCAACGCCGATGGCACGCCGAAATGGCGCATGGCGCCATCGCCGCGCGGGCCGTATTGGGAAGAGGGCATGAAGCTCGGTTATCAGGACGTGGGTTCGTGGACGTTCATGAAGTCCACCCCTGAGAAGCAGAAACTGGCGGCGTGGCTGTACGCGCAGTTCGTTACCTCGAAAACCGTGTCGCTGAAGAAAACCATCGTCGGCCTGACGCCGATTCGCGAGTCAGACATCAACTCGCAGGCGATGACCGATATGGCGCCGAAACTCGGCGGTCTGGTCGAGTTCTACCGCAGCCCGGCCCGCGTGCAATGGACCCCGACCGGGACCAACGTGCCGGACTATCCGCGTCTGGCGCAACTGTGGTGGAGCCACATCGCCGAAGCCGCCAGCGGCGAGAAGACCCCGCAACAAGCGCTCGATGGCTTGGCAAAGGATCAGGACCGCATCATGGAACGCCTCGAACGCTCCAAGGCCCAGGCCGTGTGCGCACCGAAAATGAACCCGGAACGCGACGCGCAATACTGGTTCGACCAACCGGGCGCACCGAAGCCGAAACTGGCCAACGAGAAGCCGAAGGGCGAAACCGTGAGCTATAGCGAGCTGCTGAAATCGTGGGCGGATGCGCGTAAGTGATAGGGGAGCTGTGAAAGGCGAACGGCACCGGAAGGTGCCGTTTTTTTTGGCGCCTGATCCACCGCTTTCGCTTGCAGGCAAGCTCCCACAGGTTTCTGCGTCGCTCACAAATTCCGAGTGCACTTGGAACCACTGTGGGAGCGCGCGTGCAAGCGATGGGGCCCATTGCCGGGAAGGCACCTGTTAGTTCTTACAGTATCGGTAAACCGCAAAAGCGCTCACTCTTCACCCATAGGTGCGAAAGGACGCTTGTGACCATGGATGTTCATCACGACACCGCCACGCCGACGCTATCGGTCATCGATTCCCGTTCGCTGATGATCCGCAGCGTCGGTTACTGCCGGCGTCCGGACTCGCCCGACATCGACCCGCGCATTACCCGGCAAGTGTTCGATGCAGCGGGGCGTCAGGTGGCATCGTGGGATCCACGATTGTGGGGAGCGGCGCCGAAGCCGAACCTGGCCACCACGTACGGATTGAGCGGGCAGGCATTGCTGACGGACAGCGTCGACGCCGGGTGGCAGTTGAGTTTGCCGGATCAGGCCCGCTCATTGCGTAGTTCCTGGGACGCCCGAGATAGCGAATGCCATCGCGACTATGACGACCTGCAGCGCCCGATTGTTGTGACGGAGCAGGCCCGTAGCGAACCGCCTCGTGTGGTTGAGCGATTGAGCTATGCCGATGCGGATGATGTCTTTGCCCAGCACAATCAGTGCGGTCGCCTGATCCGCCATGATGACCCGGCGGGCACCCGGCTCATCCGCGACTATGGTTTGGCCGGTGCCGGGCTGGTCGAATCGCGGCGCATGCTGACGGACCTCGATCTGCCAGACTGGCCTGGCGACCCTGAACACCGTGATGTGTTTCTGGAGGCGCAGTCCTACGTCACCCGCTACGTGTTCTATCCGACGGGCGAATTGAAAGAGCAGACCGATGCCATGGGCAATGCCCAAACGCGGCAATACAACGTGGCGGGACAACTGTCCGCGACATGGCTTCTCCCTGGCGGTGAAGGTAAGCCACCCACACGTCTGGTCAGTGATATCCGTTACAACGCGCATGAGCAGATCGAACATGAGACCGCCGGTAATGGTGTCATGACCCGCGCAGAGTACAGCCCTGAGGATGGTCGGCTGCTGAAGCTCAGCGCAGCCGCCGGCGAACAAACACCCCTGCAGAATTTGCATTACGTCTACGACCCGGTGGGCAATATCGTCAGCCTCGAAGACAAAACCCAGGCCGTGACTTACTTCAATCACCAGCGCATCGAACCGGTCAGCCGCTATCGCTATGACAGCCTGTATCGGTTAGTCGAGGCCAAAGGCTGGGAAGTCAGCCAGCCGAGCCATGGCCCGGCATTACCGGATCTGCTGCCCACACCGCTGGACCCGAAGCAGCGGCGCAACTACACCCAGACATTCGCCTACGACGCGGCGGGCAATCTAGTCACCCGCCATCACAGCGGTGCACCGGTTTTTTCGATGTTCACCTCTGCTTGCAGCAATCGAAGTCTGGCCCAGCGCGACGATGGCTCTCTACCGGGAGAACCGCAGATTTCGGAAGGGTTTGATCTCGCTGGCAATCAGTTGGAATTGCAGCGCGGACAGGCCATGAGCTGGGATGTGCGCGGTCTATTGAGACGAGTGACGCTGGTGCGACGCCGGGACGAGCCGAATGACGACGAATGTTATGTTTACGATCGACCCGGCCATCGCTTGCGTAAAACATGCCTCAGCCAGACATCCGGGCAAACCCTGAAATCAGAAGTGCGTTATCTGCCGGGTGTTGAGGTGCATCGCGAAGCGAACGGAAAAGAGCGGCATGTGATCAGTGTCGAAGCCGGGCGTAATCAGGTGCGAATGCTGCATTGGCCTGAGGGCGTTGAGGGCGATCAACTGCGTTACAGCCTGAGTGATCATCTCGGTTCCAGCACTCTGGAATTGGACGACGGCGCAGGAATATTGAGTCAGGAACACTATTACCCGTTTGGTGGTACGGCGTGCTGGGCAGGTAAAAGTGCCTTGGTGGCGAAGTATAAAACCATCCGTTATTCGGGTAAGGAGAGGGATGCAACCGGGCTTTATTATTATGGATATCGATATTACGCACCATGGTTGCAGCGATGGGTGAATCCGGATCCAGCGTGGTACGTTGATGGGTTGAATTTATTTCGTGTATTGAGGAACTCGCCCGTTTCCCTGCGGGAGTACACAGGACTTAGTCCGGTGCCTCCAAACGACGTAACGACTAAGCAAGAGCACCCCGATCAAGTTGATGATTTCTTAAATGACTTACCGCGTGACGCTCCTGATGAGATCCCCGAGATTAATACGGTGAAGGTCAATGAGGAATTTTTGAGTCGTGTTTCTGATTATTTTCAGAATAACATTGACCGAATTACGCAACTCAATACGCTTCTGGAGCACAAGCCTATAGACGCTGTAAAAATCAGCTCTGGCAGAATGATTTTTCCTGAGGGCCATGGAAGTGGCGGGCAGGTCATCAAGGACGAATTTATCAATGAATATCACCCGTCAGGAGTTTGGATTTTCAGAGGTAATTATAAAGAAAGCAAAACGAAGCAGTTTTTTGCAAGTGATGTTCAGCTGGTTCAGGTTGCATATATGGGTATAACTGATTACCCATCTATGATGGTTCGTAATGAAGTGAAGAACAAGGAAACGTTGGCGGCAACCGAGAAATTTGCAAGTGATTCTATTGAGTTGAAAGAAGCTTTTTTCACAACGCCCAATGGGAAAAATACTGCGCAAATTTTGAAGGCTTTGGATATGGAAGCCACCAGCGTCAAAAGATCTGTTTCCCCTCACGCTGATTTTCCAAGTTTTTATATCGCTGTAAGACCAAAAGCGCGGGGCGTGCTAGAAAAACCAAATCTTTGAGGAATCTGAAGCAGATGCTGAGTGGCGATTGATATCGAAGGTCTGCTAAGCAGCCCTTCGATATCAATCGCCTCAACTTTGCATCATGCAATGTGCCAAAGCGAATGCTCATCGCCAGCAGGCGGACTGCCACAGTCGATTTTGTGTCCGGCTTCGAAACCGGTGTCGAGTTTGAGCCCGATCATCGCAAACGCATCGACACCGACGCCGACGGTGCCTTGAGTGAAACCGGATTCGAACTTGCTGATCACGGCATGCGCCCAGGCTTCGGAATAACCGTTGCCGGTGGGGCTGGACTGACCATTGCGATGATCACGATTGAAGTAGAAATTGCGGTTGAGCACCGTCAGGCTGCTGCCTTCGACAAAGCCTTCGGGCTTGTCTCCAGCACACACCATGGACGGCCCGGCGCCGACCACCACCGCTAAAGCGGCAATCGATATTTTCGTAGGGTTAACCATCAAACACTCCTTGGGTTCGGCAGAACGGGAACGTGCTTCGGCGTGGGTTTTGTTGTTCGGCGGAGCAGGGGCTGCCGGCATGGTCGCCGGGTGACATCGTTGCAAGCTGCGGATAACGCAGAGGTGATGGGGAATTACAATTTCGTCATGTAATGGGAATCCTGCGTCGTTCTGGTGTTTTATCTGGCTCCTGGAAGTCTATGCGTTCGACAACTGCCTGGCCTGATCAAGACCGATCATTTGTACTCTTTTGGCATAATTTGAGCCGGGCTTGGCCATTTGCTTTTGTAGATGGCGACGTTCGGAATGTGTAATCGGGTTATAGGATTTTCCATAGACCGCTCCGGCGTCTTTGTAAGGTTTGGTTGTAAACGTTTCTTGTGCAAACTCTTTGAACACAAAATCGGGGGATCGGGCAATGACATCCAAAAACACCACGCCTGAGTTTTCCCCAGCTTCAGAGGTGCCTGCCATCCAGTCCAACGCCAGCTTTGAGAATTGACGGAACTGCCAGTTGATCACGGCGTCTCCTGCTTTGATCGAACTGGCAGTGCGCAAGGAGAACAACGCCTCGGGACTGTCTTGTAGCGTTGAAGTAACATGTTGGACATCGTGCTCCGACAGCGGCTCACGTAGGTTTTTCTTCCAGAATTGGCCGACTTCCTTGGTGGATTTTGTTTCATAACTCTGGATTTTTCGGGTGATATCAAATGCCGCAGCGTTACTTTTCAAATAGTCGGACCAACCTTGCAGCAACTTTCGGGCCTCTGCAGGAGTACCTTGGTAACTGGGGGTGGCCTGCATAAAGTAATCGACGTTGTCGTCTTCTACTTCAATGCCTTCGCGGATCATTTCATTGAACCCTTCAAAGTCAGAAGAAGCGTTTTCCATATTGATTTGGAGAGCGTCATTGATTTCATCGATACGAACGAAGCTTTGTTGTGGCGACGCTGTGGCAAGGCCATTCAGGACACGTGACCTGACATGTTCAAATCCATATAAAAGCGTCACCGGCGCCAAGCCTTCGACATCTACCCACATGATCGGGTTATTGCGGACAAAACGATAAAGGTTCAAGCCATCAACATCCGCCGCTGGATCAGGATTGATCCAGCGTTGCATCCACGCCACGTAATACCTGAACCCATAGTAATAAAGCCCCGTCGCATCGCGCTCTTTGCCCGAATAGCGCAGGGTTTTATAACTCGCCTCGATTTCCCCGCGCCCGGCAAACCATGCGGTGGTGCCGAAAGGGTGATAACGCTCATGACTGATGATCTGGCCCGTGAGGTCGAGTTCCATCGTGGAGGAACCCAAATGGTCGTTGAGGCTGTAACGCAGTTGATCGTTGGCGATGCCTTGGGGCGGTTCGGATTCCCAGTGCAGAACCTGCACGCTGCTACGCCCGGCCTGAACACTGATGACCTGCAACGTTTCGCCCGTGCCGCTGTGGGTGCGGATTTGCAGATTCGGCAGATAACGTACTTCAGCGATCAGTGTCCGGGCGTTGGTTTGGATCTGCTGCACTTTGCGCAGGCGCATGCCGTCGGCACCGTACTCGTATCGCTCGAGATCGCCAGCCGCTCCGTCACGCTCAACAGGTCGGACTTCGCGCAGCTGGTTGCGCAGATTCCAATGTAAAGACTGCCCCGGTTGCAGGGCGAGCAGATTGCCGTTGGCATCGAAGCCGTTACGGAAATCTTCTTCGTCCGGTTCCACGCCATCCAATACGGGTAGGCAGCGGTTGCTTTGGGCGGCGGCGAGCAGGCGATGGCCATGTCCTTGCGCGCCTCCGTGAATCAGTTCCAGCAGGTTGCCACCGCGATCATAGCGATAGGTCTGGGTGTACTGGGTGACTGCGGCCGGGTCGTTGAATGCCGAAAACGACGGGCCCTGATTGGCGCCACCAGCCTCCCATCCCGTTGCTTTGACCAACTGATAGAGGCTGTCATGCCCATAGCGGTTGATCGGCTCGATGCGCTGGTTGGCGAAGTAGCGAACCGGCAGTGCGGCGTCGTTGATGCTGATGACATTGCCGACCGGGTCATAGGCATAGTGCAAGTCTTGCAGCAGTTCGTCGTTGCGTCTGGCTTGCAGTCGGGTCAGGCGACCATCTTCGGACGCATAGTGCAATACGGTGATCACGCCGTTGCCGGCGGTTTCCTGCTCGGTCTGGCCTTGTGCGTTGTACTGGATGGCGTTGACCAGAGTTTTCGGTTGGGGTTGTTTATCCAGTTGCAGGCGCACTTCGTGCAACTGTCCGGCGAGGCTCAGTGCGAAGAACTGGCGGTGACCTTTGGCGTCAGTCTGTTCAATGGTTTCGCCCAGGGCATTGAAAACCGAACAGCTCGTAGCCCCTGCGCCGGGTTCGAGCGAGACGTCGCGGTCGGGCAGCGATTCGGGCCAGTCGGGAGAATCGAGTGAGCGCAGAAAATGCCGAGTCTGCTGCACAACCCCACCTGTCAATCCGAACTGTTCGAACAACTGCGCGCCGGCCGGATCATCGTGCCGAATCAGTTGCCCGCACTGATTACGTGCGGTGAGCGTCGGATCGCTGCCGCCATAACCATAACGTTCGGCGCACAAAGGCTCGCCATCGTGCGCGTGTTCGAACACTGCCAGTGGCCGCAGCTGTTCGTCGTACTCGATGCTGCGTTGGCTGCCCCGGCCATCCCAACCGTGTAGCGGTTGACGTGCTTCGCCCAGCAGGCTGACGCGCCAGCCGGCGTCGACACTGAGCGTCGTCAGCGCCTGTCCCGTCAGTGAATACACCGTGGCGAGGTCGGCTGGGGCTGACGCGTCGGCGAACAAGCGCGGGTCTCGCTGTGCCACCAGCCGCCCGGCAGCGTCATGGTGACGGGATGTGATGCGCGCCTCGGGTTCGCTGGCGTCCTCGCGCCAGTAGGCCACCTGCCGCACTGGTAAGCCACGGTTGTCGGTGACGCTCAGGTGCGGCGTCTGTGCGTGGATGCCCGGATTCACGACCACCAGTTGCGCCGCCGTTGTTCCGGTGGAGGCTCGAACAAATCATTTTCGTCGAAGGCCACGTTGCACCAGATCCAGTACCAGACTTGCCGGCGCAGGTGTTTCATCGTCGGCGGATTGCCCTGCAGCATTTGTTTCGCCAGCACGGTTTCGGTCGGACGTCCTGCGGCGTCGTAGAACTGCTGATCATGAAAGGCATGCGCGCGCATTGACCGGTCATTGATGTAGCGCGGCTGATCGGCGAAGTAGGGCCGGTAGATCCGCACTTTTTCACCTTTGTTGTTGTATTCCACCGGTTCGCTGACGCGCCAGCGTCGCGGTACCTCGGCTTCTATCGGTTGGCCGTTGGCGTTGAGAATCAACTCGCCGTTTTCACCGACCTGCCAGGATATGCCCGATTCTACTTCCTGCTTGGTCTGCAACGAGCGGCCGAAGCCGTCGAGGCAGGCGATACTGACCCGCACTTGCATCTCGGGGTCATCGGGATAACGGTCCGCCAGCAGCGCGACGGAGTACACCGGTTCGCGTTGCGCTGCGTCGATCTGCTGCCGCAGCAGCGTCTCGTTGGCGTCGGGATTTTCCAGACCGGCGAGGTGTTGTCGGGCGTGATCGCAAAGGTGCCCGCTGGGCAGTATGAAACCGTGATTCTTTGCCCACTCCAACCAGTCCGGTGCAGGTGGCGGGTTGCGTGAGATGCGGCCCATCCAGCTGAAGGTGTCCCAGAAACTGGCGCTGGCGAACCGGCCAATGGCGTTTTTCGGGTCGGCAATGGCACCCATCGGATCGCGATCCGGCGGCGGCACGTAGCTGCTCAATGGGTCGAAGCCCACCGGCTCGCCCAGTTCGGTGCCATGGAAACTGGTGACCAACGGCTCGCCGAACGCGTTGTAGCGCGCTTCCTGGATATTGCGGTTGGCGTCTTCGATGGACGCTGGCAGAAAGGTGCGGTAATCCACATCGAGGCTGCGGGTGGTGCAACCGTCGGGCAAGGTCACGGCGGTGGTCAGGCACCCGTACGCGTCATAGATGATCAGGGTTTCGCCGTGACTACGGGTTTCGCGGTATTTCTCCAGGTTATAAAAGCTGTCGAACCCGTGGTAAGTGGGGAAGCCTCGGTGCACCGACCACAAATAGTTCTTCGCATCGTCCGGATCGGCGATTGCGGTCTCTGCGGCTGTCGGCAAAAACAGCGGCATGATGTGATAGCCGACTTCTGGCGATTCGAGTTTTTCTTTCAGATTGAAGGGCATTTCGCCGTCGGCATTCTTGAGTTTGTCGTAAGCGCTCAGGGCGATGGCATCCAGTTCCGCCCTTTCCCCATACCCCGGCAGACCCGCAAAGGTGGCCTCGCCGGGTTCAAGGGTCTGAGCATTTTGCGGGTTGATATAGCGCTGCAATGACAGGCTGGCCAGCACGGCCTGTTTCGCCCATTCGCCGTCGTCGCCGCTCATCTGCAAGAAGTGTTCGTGGTTGATCTGCTGCGCGCTCAGCGCGGCTTTTTCCAGCACCAGTGCATTGCTGCGCTGCTGGAAGGACAGGCGCAGGCGCCATGCCTCGATATCCGGCAGGTGGATCGGTTGCGCTCTGACTTGGCTCAGATACCATTTCTGTTGCGCATCGTCATGGGCGTGGCGCCACCAGTTCTGCTGACGTTCATCGCTGAACGGTGGCGTGTCGGCGAGGGTCCGGCGTCGCGCATAATTCACCGTGAAACCATGCAGGCTGCTGCCGTAGGCGTCCCACTCAAGGCTCAGTTGGTGCTGACACAACGGATCGTCAGCCAGCGATGGCTCGTATTGGTAGCTCAGCGATTCGACATCCAGCGGCAAGATCACCGCGTACGGTTGATATTTGCTTTTAGGCCGTAATATCCGCACGCCGTAGCGATGCTCCTGTACCACATAGGGCACGGCGGTATCCGGGTTATCGTCCGCCGGGTAGACCTCCGAGCGCAGCACCCGGCCGCTCAAGGTACGGGCGATCTCTCGGGCGCTGTCGTCATCGGCCACTGTGAAGGATTGCGCCGAACCGTCATTGAAATGGTAGTTCTGCAGCAAAGTCGGCTTGAGCTCGACCGCTTCCACATCGCCGTCGTAATAACCGGTTCTCGGCGGATCGATGGCCTCGCCGGTGTGGAACCAGGTCTTGCTGAGGATGGGCGCGGTGAAGCCGGCGGTCGCACGTTCGGCTGGCGATGCTTCGGTGTCGTTTTGCAGCAAAAGACGAAAACCGCGGAATTCGCGCTCGAAGCGGTCGTAGTAACCGCCGCGATAGCTGAAGATTTGCATCAGCCTGTTGCCGGTGATTTCATCGCATTGGGTTTGCCGACTAACCAAATGCATGGCCATCGGCAGTGCTGAAACCGGGTTGTCGACCCCTTCGGCGATCTGCTCACGTTTTTCATCCAGCCATTCCTGCGCCGAGCTGCGGTAAGTCACGCCGCTGCTGGCGCCCATGTTGTTGCAACTTCTGTTCAATAAATACGGCTTGACGTTGACGAAGTCGTAATGCCAGTGGCGGGGCGACATGTGCGGCAGCGTCACGATCAGGCTGGAACAGCCGAGGCCTTGCAGGTCGGCGCTGCTGACCTGCCAGAGCCGGTCGTAGGCGAGGCCCTCCGGCCAGGGCAGATCGACTGAGTTCTGCGCAAAGCCGCTGCCAGCCTGATTCATGAACACCCGCAGGCGCGCGGTTTCCAGGTAGATCAGATCAGCCGCACCCGAACCGTCGAGGTCGGCGAGCAGCACTTGGGAGGCATTGAATTCGCTGTAGGCGAAGGGCAGGGCGCACAGCACAAAACCCTTGCCGAAACGCCCACGGCCCAGATTCGGCCAGCATTTGACTTCGTTGTGACGGATGCGCACCAGATGTTGCTGACCACTGCCAATGACATCGGCGAACGCAACGACTTCGGTCGGGCTGTTGCTGAGCACGGGCAGGTAATCGTCGTCGCCCGCGGCGGTTTTTTCTCGATGAGGTACATCGATGGCGTCGGTGAATCCTGCTGCGCGACGGTTGGCATACAGGCGCACGCTGCGCGGGCCGATCAGTGTCAGGTCGCTCAGGCCGCCACCCACCAGGTCTGCAGTCTGTGCCATCGGGTGGAAAAACTCGCCGGGAAATGCATCGAACGGCACAAATCCCGACCAGTTGCGGTCCGGGCCGAGGGTGAAATATCCGCACATGCCCGGCGTGGCGAGGACCCAGTTGAGCTTGCCATCGCCGGTCAGGTCGGTGAGGGACTGACGAATCGGTTTGCCAGAGTCAGCCGTCGGCACATGTTCGAGGCGTTTCCACTCGCTGTAGACGACTTCGTCGCCGCCGGCCTTTGCGCGCAATGGCTCGCGGTAATACCAGGCCTGGTCATAGCGACACAGCACACCCGACAGGCCTTCACCGTACAGGTCGACCATCTGATACTGCTGACCGTCGTTGAGGCCGGGCATGTCGAGAAATTTTTTCCAGCCCTGGGGTGTCGGGGCGAGGTCGAACGCGTTGTAGCTGAACTCCATGGGCGGTCGGCTTTCGATCTGGCCGAGCCCGTCGTAAGCCTGCTGGTGAGCGGCAATCAAGTGGTTGTAGCCAAGCAGATCGGAGCGATATTGCAGGAGCAGGCGCTGCACCAGCACCGGCTCATCGCCCAGCTCTTCGGGGAAATGATGAAACATCAGCACTTGTCGGCACAGGCGTCGGTTACCTAATTCGAAACCATAGGCGTAGATCCAGTAAGGGTCGCTGCGCTCGGGCCAGGGCTGCTGCTCGGCAAAGGTCGGCACTGTTTCAAGATCGCTGCTGCGCTCGCCATAGTCGAACAGCAGCTGAAAGTGCCACAGCTGGTTTTCCCAACTGCCGGTGTCCCAGGCGTACAGATGCGCAAAAGCCTTTTCGTTGCCGTAACACACGCGTTTGAGATAGCGCTGAGCTCGGTAGTCACGATACTGCGGGGCAGCGGGGAGGTCTGTTTCGGCCTTGTACTCGTAGACGATGTGTTCACCACGGGTATTGAGGCTTTCCTCGATCATCCACACGCCGACACGCTGCGGGTCGTTCGGATCGGCCCGGCGCGAATTGGCGGTGCTGCCATAAATATGCAGGCTGCCGTCGGCGCCGTGAAGCAGCCAGAAACCGGGCTTGTCCACCAGGGTCGACCAGTGCTCGATCAGGGTGAAGGCACCCTCGACCCGCGGCCAGTGACGCACGACGGAATAGGTGGTGGGCAGGGCAAGGCCGTTGTAGGTTCTGGCGCTGCGGGAAATCAGCTCGCCGTCGCTTTCATTGCGCTCGGGCATCCACACATCACCGTCAGGGCCCACCACCTGGTCGCTGCCGTCATACGCCGGCACGCCATTGACCGTGCGCAGGGTTACCGCGTCGACCGTCAGTTGCCAGCCGATGCCGCAGGGGCTGTTGCCGGTGCTGCTGCTGTAACCCAGCCCCAGCGCAGGGGCAAAACCACGCCCGGTTGAAATCGGCAAAAGCAGTTCGAGCGACGCCGTACCCTTGCTGCCTACGCCGGCCGAACCCTTGCCGATGCTTTGAATGGCGCCGCCACCCTTGGGCAGGGCCGGGGTGTTGATTTGCATCGTCGATTGGTGCGGCGGCTGCTGGTGTTCATTCATAGCGAACCACCTTTGCAGCGGGCGGTGTAGCTGATGTGCACGATGATGTCTGGGACAGATTGGAGCATCGCCAACTGGGCAGTCGGGTTGGGGAAGGTCAGGCTCCAGTGTGATTTCGCATCGGCATTGGCATCGCTGTACCGGGCCAATTGACGAGCGGAGGCGGACCTGGGCAGGCGCACGATATCGAAGATTGAGGTGAAGCCCATTTTCTGCATGGCGGCTGCGAAGCCGCGGCGGCCTCTTTTCAACGGGGCGTCGGACTTGATGAGGGCGTTCATCAGCGAGGGGATGTCGTCGGCCATGAGTGTGCAGCTCCTACCAGATGAGGTGGCATCAGGGGAATGCCTGGTAGGGTCACGCTAACGAAAAATGGGAGAGTCGTAACCTGTCAGACCTGACAGGTTGGTCGTGTTTCTTTATACCTTTTCATAATTTTTTTAATTTTTTTTGGCTTTTGAGTAATAAGTCTGCATGCACTTTATCGTGGGGACGTGAATTGATCTTCGCTGGTTGGCTTCCATGAGGTGAAAAAATGGTCGAGTGCCGACTCCTCATGGTTGCGGCGAAAACGTAGATGGCTCCCATCTGGCAGATGTCTACGTCAATGGTGAAGAGTGGGCATTGAATCACGCTTGGCGAATCGGCAAGCACCAAATTCGAGTTGTTCAGACAATTAACGATGTACCGTCTACTGTAAAGCCCTGATCAAACTTCTGGACGGACTCAACGCCCTTTCTTATCGAGCAAGGGCGTTTTTTATTCCACCAGACAGGTGGATTGAGCCTTCAATTTCAGCTCAGTGCCGCCAGCTGTTCGATCGTCTGCGGAAAACGTTCGACCAGACGAATCAATGTCGTCGCTTGGGCATTGGGCGTAGCTCGACCTTGTTCCCAGTTCTCGAGCGTGCGGGTGTTGGTGCGCAGATACATCGCGAACACCGATCGGGAGAGGTTGAGCTGTTGACGGATGGCGACCACTTCTTCGGCGGTGATCGGCACCAGTTTGGGCAACTGGACCTTGTGGGTGCGCAGCGTGATCTTGCCTTGGCGCTCATCGGTCAGGGCGTCGAGGCCATCCATCAGTTCGGAAAAAATGTCACGTTTCATAGTGGGTTCTCGTGTTGAGTTCTCGATCCAGCGTTTGCCTGAACAGTTTTCTCTGCACCGGCGTCAGGTCGTCTTGATCGCTTTTGCTGTAGACGGTGAACAGCCAGAACTGATCGAAGCCTGACCACCAGTAATAAATGATGCGTAATCCGCTGCGCTTGCCTTTGCCTCTTCGTTGATCGCAAAAGCGGATTTTTCGTAGCCCTCCGGTTTCCTCGATGAGATCGCCTGCTTCGGGGTTTTTCAGCAATTCCAACTGAAAACTGAGGAACAGGTCCTCGTCCAGGTAATCGTCGCGGTGCTTCTGAAACGCAGGGAGTTCGATAAAAAGAGCATCCATGTTTTGTACGCTGCCTACGTATAGTGTTGTCCTGAAAAAGCGAATCGGTCAAGGCTTCCGAGCCATCCATTTCGCTGCTTATTCAACGCTAGACGCCGGTAGCAAAAACACCTGTAGGAAGCGTCAACAGGTGGGGTGAGAAGGTTCGATAGAGGGGAGGAGAGACATCGCAACTGGCGTGTGGGAAAAAGACCTCGACTCCGTAAGCCGGACCGGACGCGGCGCTCGCCACGTACTGTTTGCTGCGGAAAACCCGCGCAAAAAAAAACGACACCCGAAGGTGCCGTTTTTTGTTTCCAGTTCTAACAGAGCAATCAGCCCGCCAGTCCCGCCTGTTGTACCAGCACCAGCAATGGCTGCGGATAGACACCCAGGAAGAACGCGACCAGGGCGATGGCCAGCAGCATGACGCCGCCTGCCTTCTGTTCCCAGTGCAATTGGGCGTCGTGGCGCCGCAGGTTCGGCTCGATCAGGTACAGGGTGACCATCACGCGCAGGTAGTAGAACACGCCGATGGCGCTGCCCAGCACCAGCGCACCGACCAGCCACCATTGGTGCGATTCGACACCGCTGGCAATGATGTAGAACTTGCCAATGAAGCCTGCGGTCAGCGGGATACCGGCCAGCGACAGCATCATTACGGTCAGCACGGCGGTCAGGTACGGACGGCGCCAGAACAGGCCGCGGTATTCGTACAGGGCGTCGGCGTCGCGGCCGTTGTACGGCGACGACATCAGGGTGATCACGCCGAAGGCGCCGAGGCTGGTGATCACGTAGGTGACCAGGTACACGCCGATGGCTTCCACCGCCAGACCCTTGCTCGCCACCAAAGCGATCAGCAGGTAGCCGAAGTGCGCGATGGACGAATAACCGAGCAGACGCTTGAGATTACTCTGGGTCAGGGCCAGCAGGTTACCGAACAGGATCGACGCGACGGCGATGACGCTGAGCACGTCGCTCAGCACACCGCTGCTGGCGGCAGGGGAGATCTGGAACAGACGCACCATCACCGCAAACACCGCCACCTTCGAAGCCGTGGCGAGGAACGCCGCCACCGGGGCCGGCGCACCTTCGTAAACGTCCGGCGTCCACAGGTGGAACGGTACCAGCGACAGCTTGAAAGCCAGACCGATCAGCATCATGCCCAGGCCCAGTTGTGCCAGCGAACTCGGCAGACCCGTTGCAGCCAGCGCCTGACCGATACCGACGAAGCTCAGCGAGCCTGCGTCCGCATACAACAGCGCCATACCGAACAGCAGGAACGCGGAACCGGCCGCCGACAGCACCATGTACTTGATGCCGGCTTCCAGCGAACGCTTGTTGAAGAAGGCGTAAGCCACCAGACCGTAAACCGGTACCGACAGCAGTTCCAGGCCGATGAACAAACCGGCCAGGTGCTGCGCGCTGACCAGCACCAGACCACCGGCGGCGGCCATCAGGATCAGCAGGTACAGTTCTTCGCGGTTGCCCGGGTAGCCCGAACCGCCATCACCCAGGTAGGCGTGGGCGAGGGTGACGCAGGCGAGGGTGGCGACCAGGATCAGCGCCATGTACAGACAAGCGAAGGTATCGATCTGCAGCAACGGGGTCACGGCCAGCGGCGCGACTTTCAGCGCCGGCAAAATCGACAGCAAGGCCAGGTTCAGACCAGCGACCGAGATCAGGAAGGTCTGCGAGTGGTTGCGGCGCCAGGCGATTGCCAGCATCACCACGATAATGGTGAGGCTGGTGATCAACAGTGGCGCAAGCGCAATAAAGTGTTGAATCGTGAATTCCATAGCGCTCTTACCGGGCCGAAGCGAGTTGAGTGAAGGCGGTGCCGAGCCACTGCTGCACGCCATGCATCGTGGCGGCAGAGGTGTCGAGGAACGGTTGCGGGTAGACGCCGAGGTAAATCAGCAGCACCGCAAGGCCGAGCACCATGATCAGTTCGCGTGCGTCCATACCGTGCAGCACGGTGTCGGATTTCGACGGGCCGAAGTAGGCACGGTGGATCATGATCAGCGAATACACCGAACCGAACACCAGACCGGACGTTGCAATGGCTGTGACCCATGGAGCGCTGGCGAAGGAACCGATCAGGATCAGGAACTCGCCGACAAAGTTACCGGTACCCGGCAGACCGAGCGACGCCGCCGCAAAGAACAGGCTGATCGCCGGCAGGTATGCTATACGCGACCACAGGCCGCCCATCTCACGCATGTCACGAGTGTGCAGACGCTCGTACAACTGACCGCTGAGGATAAACAGGGCCGCCGCCGACAGACCGTGCGCCAACATCTGGATCACTGCGCCCTGCAGGGCCAGTTGGCTGCCGGAGTAAATGCCGATCAACACGAAACCCATGTGGGAAACGGAGGAGAAGGCGATCAGACGCTTGATGTCGGTTTGAGCGAAGGCCAGGAACGCACCGTAGAAGATCCCGATCAGACCGAGGGTCATGGCGATCGGCGCAAACTCGGCCGAGGCATTCGGGAACAGCGGCAGGGCGAAACGCAGCAGGCCGTAGGCCGCAGTTTTCAGCAGGATACCGGCGAGGTCGACGGAACCGGCCGTCGGTGCCTGGGCGTGGGCATCAGGCAGCCACGAGTGGAACGGCACCACGGGCAGCTTGACCGCGAAGGCGATGAAGAAACCGAGCATCAGAATGTACTCGGTGGTCATCGACATCTTGGTTTTCAACAAATCGGCGTAGTTGAAGGTGATCACGCCAGTGTTGTTGAAGTTGACCAGCACCAGACCGAGGATCGCCACCAGCATGATCAGGCCGGAAGCCTGAGTGAAGATGAAGAACTTGGTTGCTGCGTAGATCCGGGTTTTCTTGCCGTCCGAAGAACTGTGACCCCAGAGCGCGATGAGGAAATACATCGGCACCAGCATCATTTCCCAGAAGAAGAAGAACATGAACAGGTCGAGGGCGAGGAACACGCCGACCACACCGCCCAGGATCCACATCAGGTTCAGGTGGAAGAAGCCAACGTGACGTTGAATCTCTTTCCACGAGCAGAGTACCGAAAGGATACCCAGCAGGCCGGTCAGCAGGATCATCAACAGCGACAGGCCGTCGAGGGCCAGGTGCACGTTGATGCCGAAACGCTGGATCCAGACGTGCTTGAACTCAAGCGCCCAGGTCGGGTCGGCGCCCGGCGCCGGTGCAAATGAATAGTCACCGTGGGCCCACAGCCAGAGGCCGAGGGCGAGTTCCAGGGTCATGGTCAACAGCGCAATCCAGCGCGGGAGGGTAGCGCCGAAGCGCTCACCCATCCAGCACAGCAGGCCGCCGATGAAGGGGATCAGGATTAGCCAAGGCAGAATCATGACGGGCTCGTTTCCTTTCGCAAATTCGCAAGGTTCATATCAGACCGCTACCAGCACGATGGCGCCGATTACCAGCACGGCACCAGCAGCCATCGAGGCGGCATACCAACGCAGTTGACCGGTCTCGGTACGGCTCAGGGCAGTGTGACCCCCCTTGGCCATACGCGGGATCAGACCGATGGTCTGGTCGAGCGGGTCTTTGCGCAGTACATGGCTGATCGCAAGGTACGGCTTGACGAACAGTTTGTCGTAGATCCAGTCGAAGCCCCAGGCAGCGAACCACCAGGCCGAAAGGAAACGGCCGATGCCGCTGTTGGCGATCGCCGTGACGAAACGACGCTTGCCAAGGAACAGCAGGGCCGCCAGCAGGATACCGGCCAGGGCGATGGCGCCCGAGGCGATTTCCAGACTGTGCTTGGCTTCGCCACCGGCATGCCCGACGCTTTCTGGCAGAACGCCGTGCAGCGGCGGCACGATCATCGCGCCGACGAAAGTCGACAGAACGATCAGCACCGACAGCGGCAGCCAGTGTGCGATGCCGTGACCAGCGTGGGCTTCGGTCTTGGCTTCACCATGGAACGTGATGAAGATCAGGCGGAAGGTGTACAGCGACGTCATGAACGCACCGACCAGACCGGCGTAGAGCAGACCGTGGTTGCCGCTGGCGAACGCTTCCCAAAGGATTTCGTCCTTGGAGTAGAAGCCTGCGGTGACCAGTGGCAGCGCGGCCAGTGCAGCACCACCAACGATGAAGCTGGCGTAGGCCAGTGGCAGTTTCTTCCACAGACCGCCCATCTTGAAGATGTTCTGCTCGTGATGGCAGGCAACGATCACCGCACCGGAAGCAAGGAACAGCAGCGCCTTGAAGAAGGCGTGGGTCATCAAGTGGAAAATCGCGCCATCCCAGGCACCGACGCCCAGCGCCAGGAACATGTAGCCGATCTGGCTCATGGTCGAGTAGGCGAGGATACGTTTGATGTCGGTTTGAACCAGAGCGGCGAAACCAGCGAGAACCAGCGTCACGCCACCGACGATCCCGACCAGGTGCAGGATGTCCGGTGCCAGGGTGAACAGACCGTGGGTACGGGCGATCAGGTAGACACCGGCGGTTACCATGGTCGCAGCGTGAATCAGTGCCGACACCGGGGTAGGGCCGGCCATCGCATCGGCGAGCCAGGTTTGCAGCGGCAGTTGTGCCGATTTGCCGACCGCACCACCCAGCAGCATCAGGGTGGCCAGGGTGATCCAGAAGTCGCCGACCTGGAATTTCTGCGGTGCCAGCACCAGCAGTTCCTGGATGTTCAACGTGCCCACTTGCTGGAACAGGATGAACAGGCCGATGGCCATGAACACGTCACCGATCCGGGTCACGATGAAGGCCTTGAGCGCGGCATTACCGTTGTTGCGGTTGCTGTAGTAGAAACCGATCAACAGGTACGAGCACAGGCCCACGCCTTCCCAGCCGAAGTACAGGAACAACAGGTTATCGCCGAGCACCAGGAACAGCATGCTGGCGATAAACAGGTTGGTGTACGAGAAGAAGCGCGAGTAGCCCGCTTCGCCGCGCATGTACCAGGACGCGAACAGGTGGATCAGGAAACCGACGCCGACCACCACGCCGAGCATGGTGATCGACAGGCCGTCGACGTAGAGGGCGAAATCAGGCTTGAAGCCTTCCACCGCCATCCACTGCCACAGCACCAACGTGTAGTGACCGCCTTCGGGAGGCGCGACGTTGAATTGCCAGATGACGTAAGCGGTGACGATCGCCGACAAGCCAATGGAACCCACGCCGACCAGCGCCGAGAGGTTTTCCGACCAGCGTCCACGGGAGAACGACAGCAGCAGGAAACCGATTAAAGGAAATACGAAAGTCAGAAAGATCAGGTTCATCCGCGCATCTCACTGGCAGCGTCGATATCGAGCGTGTGGAAGCGGCGATACAGTTGCAGCAGGATCGCCAGGCCAATACTGGCCTCGGCGGCTGCCAGGCTGATCACCAGGATGAACATGATCTGTCCATCCGGCTGCGCCCAGCGGGCGCCCGCAACGATGAAGGCCAGGGCAGAGGCGTTCATCATCACTTCCAGACTCATCAACACGAACAAAATGTTGCGGCGGACCATCAGGCCGACCAGACCAAGGCAGAACAGGATGCCGGCTACGGCTAAACCATGTTCGAGAGGGATAGCAGGCATGTCTTACTCCTTCGCCTCGTTACGGCCCAAATGGAACGCCGTGACGGCTGCGGCGAGCAGCAGCATCGAGGCGAGTTCGACCACCAGCAGGTACGGGCCGAACAGGCTGATGCCCACGGCCTTGGCGTCTACGGTGGTGTGGCCGATGGCCTGACCGCTCTGGTGAGCGAACAGCACATACAGCAGTTCGGCCAGCAGCAGCCCGGCAAGAATCACCGGTCCTGCCCAGATGCCGGGCTTGAGCCAGGTGCGTTCCTGCTGAACCGAGGCCGGGCCCAGGTTCAGCATCATCACCACGAACACGAACAGCACCATGATGGCGCCGGCGTAGGCGATCACTTCCAGTACACCGGCGAACGGTGCGCCGAGGGCGAAGAAGGTCATGGCCACGGCGATCAACGAGATGATCAGGTAGAGCAGGGCATGCACAGGGTTGGTGTTGGTGACCACACGAAGCGTGGACACCACCGCGATACCCGATGCGAAATAGAAAGCGAATTCCATCGTTCTTCCTTAAGGCAGCAAGCTCTTCACGTTGATCGGTTCGGCTTCGTTCTGCGCAGCGCCTTTCGGCTTGCCAGCGATTGCCATACCTGCAACACGATAGAAGTTGTAATCAGGGTTTTTGCCGGGGCCGGAGATCAACAGATCTTCTTTCTCGTACACCAGGTCCTGACGTTTGAACTCGGCCATCTCGAAATCCGGGGTCAGCTGGATCGCGGTGGTCGGGCAGGCTTCCTCGCAGAGACCGCAGAAAATGCAGCGCGAGAAGTTGATACGGAAGAAGTCCGGGTACCAGCGACCGTCTTCGGTTTCAGCTTTCTGCAGCGAGATGCAACCCACCGGGCACGCCACGGCGCACAGGTTGCAGGCTACGCAGCGTTCTTCGCCATCGGGGTCGCGGGTCAGGACGATGCGGCCACGGTAGCGCGGCGGCAGGTAGACCTGTTCTTCCGGGTATTGCAGGGTGTCACGCTTGCGAAAGCCATGGCCGAAGACCATGACCAGGCTGCGCAACTGGGTACCGGTACCCTTAACGATGTCGCCAATATATTTGAACATGGGTCAAATCCTCACTGAACCGCAACCGCAGGCGTGTTCAACAACACAACCGCAGCGGTCACCAGCAAATTGATCAGGGTCAGTGGCAGGCAGAATTTCCAGCTGAAATCCATCACCTGGTCATAACGCGGACGCGGGATGGACGCGCGCAGCAGGATGAACAGCATGATGAAGAACGCGGTCTTCAGTGCGAACCAGACGAAGGACAGTTGCGGCAGGATGCCGAACGGACCGTGCCAGCCACCGAAGAACAGGGTGACCAGCAGCGCCGAGATCAGGATGATGCCGATGTATTCACCGACGAAGAACATGCCCCATTTCATACCGGCGTATTCAATGTGGTAACCGTCAGCCAGTTCCTGTTCCGCTTCCGGCTGGTCGAACGGGTGACGGTGAGTCACGGCGACGCCAGCGATGAAGAAGGTACAGAAGCCGAAGAACTGCGGAATGATGAACCACAGGTTCTGCGCCTGGTACTCGACGATGTCGCGCATGTTGAACGAGCCGACCTGCACCACGATGCCCATCAGGGCCAGGCCCATGAACACTTCGTAGGACACGGTCTGCGCCGAGGCACGCAAGCTGCCCAGCAGGGCGAACTTGTTGTTGCTCGACCAGCCGGCGAACAGCACCGCGTAGACCGACAGCCCGGCCATGGCGAAGAAGAACAGCAGGCCGATGTTCAGATCCGCCACGCCCCAGGTCGGGGTGATCGGGATGATTGCGAAGGCGATCAGCAGGGCCGACATGGCCACCACCGGTGCCAGGGTGAAGATCACCTTGTCGGCAAACGGCGGGGTCCAGTCTTCCTTGAAGAACATCTTCAGCATGTCGGCGGCGATCTGGAACATGCCGAACGGGCCGACGCGGTTCGGACCGTAACGGTCCTGCCACCAGCCCAGCAGGCGACGTTCGACAAAGCTCAGCAAGGCGCCCGCGACCACCACGGCCAGCAGAATCACGATGGCTTTGACGACCGTCAGGATCACATCGATCACTTCGGGGGTGAACCAGGTCATTGCGCTGCCTCCTGCAGACCGTCGACGGACACGCCAGCGAATGCCGGTGGAATGCCGGCTATGCCCGCAGGCAATGCCACCAGACCAGCGCCCAGTTCTTCATTGATGCGCAGCGGCAGACGCAGGGTCTGGCCGGCCACGTTCAGGCTCAGCAGGGCACCGTCGTTGACGCCCAGGCGATCCGCTTCGGATTTCGCCAGTGCCACGTAAGGTGCCGGAATGCGCTCTTGTACCGGTGCGGCTTTCGAAGAGTTTTCTTCGCTGCCGAACAGGTGGAAGAACGGCACGGCTTGCCAGGTACCCGGCGCCGGGTTGAAGGCACGCGGCGCGGCGGCGAACCAGTTCAGCGAGTCGCCGGTGCTTTCGATCAGGCGGGTGCCCGGATCGCCAGCACGCAGGTGACCACCGACTTCGTCCTGGAACTTGTTCCACGCTTGTGGCGAGTTCCAGCCCGGCGACCAGGCAAACGGCACCTGCTGACGCGGTTCGGCAGAGCCCGAGTAACCTTCCATGGAGAAGGCAAACGCGGTGTCGTGGTCTTGCGGCATGCGTGGTTCGTGGACACTGATGTCGGCGCGCATCGCGGTGCGACCGGAATAACGCAGCGGCTCACGCGCCAGTTTCAGACCCTTGATGCGGAACGCCGCCGACGGCGCGGCATCGACGATACGCGCCAGCTGTTCGGTGCTCGAAGCCACGGCAGCGGTGACGTGGTCGAGTTGCGTCCAGTCGATCGGCTGGTTCAACAGGGTTGCGCGCAGGGCGTGCAGCCAGCGCCAGCCTTCGTGAACGAGAATGCTCGCGTCCAGATATTGCGGATCGAAAACCTGGAAGAAGCGCTGGGCGCGGCCTTCCTGGCTGACCAGCGTACCGTCGCCTTCGGCGAAGCTTGCCGCTGGCAGAACCAGTTGCGCGCGGTCGGTCGTGGCGGTTTTCTGATGGTCGGCAACGATCACTGTTTTCGCAGCGTTCAGGGCAGCGTCGACCTTGGCTTTGGCGGTGCGGGTGTACAGATCGTTTTCCAGCACGACGATCGCATCAGCCTTGCCGTCGATCACCGCTTGCAGCGCGGCGTCGACCGATTCGCCACCGAGCATGGCCAGGCCGAGGCTGTTGGCTTCCGGCACGATCAGGCTGATCGAACCGTTCTTCTCGCGCAGCTTCAAGGCTTTGGCGATGTTTGCCGCGGCTTCGATCAGCGCTTTCGAACCGAGCGAAGTGCCGGCAATGATCAGCGGACGTTTGGCCGCGAGCAGGGCGTCGGCGATGCGCTGGGCCAGTTCCAGAGCTTCGGCGTCCAAGCCTTCAACGGCCGGGGCGCTGGCATCCAGCGCGTGAGCAACGGCGAAACCGATGCGTGCCAGATCATCGGGAGCGGCGTGTACGCATTCTTCGGCGACGTCGTCGAGCTTGGTTTCAGCGAGGCTGGCGATGAACAGCGGGTTCAGCGCGTGCTGACCGATGTTCTTCACCGCCGCGTCGAGCCAAGGCTGCACGCGCATGGCTTCAGCCATGTCTTCAGCCTTGCCCTTGACCGATTGACGCAGGGCCAGTGCCATGCGCGCGGCGGTCTGGGTCAGGTCTTCGCCGAGGACGAAGATCGCATCGTGATCTTCGATGTCGCGCATGTTCGGTACGGGCAGCGGGCTGTCTTTCAGCACCTGCAGGACCAGACGGATGCGCTCCAGTTCGGAGGCTTCGATACCCGAATAGAAGTGCTCGGCGCCGACCAGTTCGCGCAACGCGTAGTTGCTTTCGAGGCTGGCACGCGGCGAACCGATACCGACGATGTTGCGGCCGCGCAGCAGGTCGGCGGCTTTATCCAGCGCGTCGTCCAGGCTCAGCTTGGTGCCGTCGGCCAGCAGTGGCTGACGTGGGCGGTCGGTGCGGTTGACGTAGCCATAACCGAAACGGCCACGGTCGCAGAGAAAATACTGGTTCACCGAACCGTTGAAACGGTTTTCGATGCGACGCAGTTCACCGTAACGCTCGCCCGGCGAGATGTTGCAACCGCTCGAGCAGCCATGGCAGATGCTCGGGGCGAACTGCATGTCCCACTTGCGGTTGTAGCGCTCGGAGTGGGTCTTGTCGGTGAACACACCAGTCGGGCAGACCTCGGTGAGGTTGCCGGAGAACTCGCTTTCGAGGGTGCCGTCTTCAACGCGACCGAAGTACACGTTGTCGTGGGCGCCGAATACACCGAGGTCGGTGCCGCCGGCATAGTCCTTGTAGAAACGCACGCAGCGGTAGCAGGCGATGCAGCGGTTCATTTCGTGGGAAATGAACGGGCCCAGTTGCTGGTTCTGGTGGGTGCGTTTGCTGAAGCGATAACGGCGCTCGTTGTGGCCGGTCATCACGGTCATGTCTTGCAGGTGGCAGTGACCACCTTCCTCGCACACCGGGCAGTCGTGCGGGTGGTTGGTCATCAGCCATTCGACGACACTGGCGCGGAACGCCTTGGACTCTTCATCGTCGATGGAGATCCAGGTGTTGTCGGTGGCGGGCGTCATGCATGACATGACGATGCGACCACGGGTGTCGTTCTCGTCGGTGTACTGCTTGACCGCGCACTGGCGGCAGGCCCCGACGCTACCAAGCGCGGGGTGCCAGCAGAAATATGGAATGTCGAGGCCCAGCGACAGACATGCCTGTAACAGGTTGTCTGCCCCGTCGACTTCGAGCGCTTTGCCGTCTACGTGGATAGTGGCCATGGTTCAAAGGTCTTCGTTGGCCCGGTGTCAGCGGGCGTGGCTAATGGAATCTTGTTATGCGTCCGAATCCAGTCAGCCCCGAAAGGCGTCATCGGACGAAAGGCGAAGGGCACGGACCCTTCGCCTTTTTAAGCGTTTACGCGCCGACTACGATCGGCCTTGCCAGAGGCGGGACGGCGGCGCTGACAGGCGCGATACCGGCTTCGAACTCTGGACGGAAGTATTTGATGGCACTGCCCAATGGCTCCACGGCACCCGGTGCGTGAGCACAGAAGGTCTTGCCAGGGCCGAGGAAACCGACCAGACCCAGCAGGGTCTCGATGTCGCCTGGCTGGCCCTTGCCCTGTTCGATGGCCATCAGCAGCTTGACGCTCCATGGCAGGCCATCGCGGCACGGGGTGCAGAAACCGCAGGATTCGCGCGCGAAGAACTGCTCCATGTTGCGCAGCAGCGAGACCATGTTGACGCTGTCGTCCACCGCCATCGCCAGACCGGTACCCATACGGGTGCCGACTTTGGCGATGCCGCCGGCATACATTTGTGCGTCGAGGTGTTCTGGCAGAAGGAAACCGGTACCGGCGCCACCTGGTTGCCAGGCCTTGAGCTTGAAGCCGTCGCGCATGCCGCCGGCGTAATCTTCGAACAGCTCGCGACCGGTGACGCCGAACGGCAGTTCCCACAGGCCCGGGTTCTTGACCTTGCCGGAGAAGCCCATGAGCTTGGTGCCCATGTCTTCGGAGCCTTCGCGGGCCAGCGACTTGTACCAGTCAACGCCGTCGGCGATGATTGCCGGCACGTTGCACAGGGTTTCGACGTTGTTCACGCAGGTCGGCTTGCCCCACACGCCAACGGCGGCAGGGAAGGGCGGCTTGGAGCGCGGGTTGGCGCGGCGACCTTCGAGGGAGTTGATCAGTGCGGTTTCTTCACCGCAGATGTAACGCCCGGCGCCAGTGTGGACGAACAGCTCGAAATCGAAACCGCTGCCCAGAATGTTCTTGCCCAGCAGGCCCGCAGCCTTGGCTTCTTCCACGGCACGGTTGAGGTGCTTGGCGGCGGTGGTGTATTCGCCGCGCAGGAAGATATAGCCACGGTAGGTTTTCAGCGCGCGAGCACTGATCAGCATGCCTTCGATCAGCAGATGGGGCAGTTGCTCCATCAGCATGCGGTCTTTCCAGGTGTTCGGTTCCATTTCATCCGCGTTGCACAGCAGGTAGCGGATGTTGATGGATTCGTCCTTGGGCATCAGGCCCCACTTCACGCCAGTGGGGAAGCCTGCACCGCCGCGACCCTTGAGGCCGGCGTCTTTCACGGTCTGGACGATCGCGTCCTGATCCATGTCGGCGAAGGCTTTGCGCGCAGCAGCGTAACCGTTCTTGGCCTGGTACTCGTCGAGCCACACGGCTTCGCCGTCATCGCGCAGACGCCAGGTCAGCGGGTGAGTCTCGGCCGAGCGCTGAATGCGGTTGGCAGGACCAAAAGATGTCAGCGTCATACGTAGCCCTCGAGCAGTTTGGCCACGCCAGCAGGCTGCACGTCGCCAAAGGTGTCGTCGTCGATCATCAGCGCCGGTGCCTTGTCGCAGTTGCCGAGGCAGCAGACAGGCAGCAGGGTGAAACGACCGTCGGCGGTGGTCTGACCCAGGCCGATGCCCAGATTGTTCTGGATTTCGCTGACCACCGATTCGTGGCCGCCGATGTAGCAGACCATGCTGTCGCAGACGCGAATGATGTGGCGGCCGACCGGTTGACGGAAGATCTGGCTGTAGAACGTCGCCACGCCTTCAACGTCGCTGGCCGGAATGCCGAGGATCTCGCCGATCGCGTACAAGGCACCGTCCGGCACCCAGCCGCGTTCCTTCTGAACGATCTTCAGGGCTTCGATCGACGCCGCGCGCGGGTCTTCGTAGTGATGCAGCTCGTGCTCGATGGCCGAGCGCTCGGTTTCACTCAAGGTGAAACGGTCTGTCTGGATAAGCGTGCTGTTCATGCTTAGCGGTCCACGTCGGCCATAACGAAGTCGATACTACCCAGGTACGCAATCAAGTCCGCGACCATGCTGCCTTTGATCACCGAAGGGATCTGCTGCAGGTGCGGGAAGCTCGGAGTGCGGATCCGGGTACGGTAGCTCATGGTGCCGCCGTCGCTCGTCAGGTAATAACTGTTGATGCCCTTGGTCGCTTCGATCATCTGGAAGGATTCGTTGGCCGGCATGACCGGGCCCCACGAAACCTGCAGGAAGTGCGTGATCAGGGTTTCGATGTGCTGCAGCGTGCGCTCTTTGGGCGGCGGCGTGGTCAGCGGGTGATCCGCCTTGTACGGGCCTTCCGGCATGTTGCGCATGCACTGGTCGATGATCTTGATGCTCTGGCGCATCTCTTCGACGCGGACCATGCAGCGGTCGTAGGCATCGCCGTTGACGGCCAGCGGCACTTCGAATTCGAAGTTTTCGTAGCCCGAGTACGGACGCGCTTTACGCAGGTCGAAATCGCAACCGGTCGAACGCAGGCCGGCACCGGTGACGCCCCATTCCAGGGCCTCTTTGGTGTTGTAGGCAGCGACGCCGACGGTACGACCCTTGAGGATGCTGTTCTGCAGCGCAGCCTTGGTGTATTCGTCCAGACGCTTGGGCATCCACTCGACGAAATCCTTGACCAGTTTTTCCCAGCCGCGCGGCAGATCGTGGGCAACGCCGCCGATGCGGTACCAGGCCGGATGCAGACGGAAACCGGTGATCGCTTCGATCACCGTGTACGCTTTCTGGCGGTCGGTGAAGGTGAAGAACACCGGCGTCATGGCGCCGACGTCCTGGATGTAGGTACCCAGGAACAGCAGGTGGCTGGTGATCCGGAAGAACTCGGCCATCATGATGCGGATGACGTCGACCTTCTGCGGCACCTTGATGCCGGCCAGCTTCTCGACCGAGAGCACGTACGGCAGGTTGTTCATCACGCCGCCGAGGTAGTCGATGCGGTCGGTGTACGGAATGTAGCTGTGCCAGGACTGACGCTCGCCCATCTTCTCGGCGCCACGGTGGTGGTAACCGATGTCAGGGACGCAATCGACGATCTCTTCACCGTCCAGCTGCAGAATGATGCGGAACGCACCGTGCGCCGAAGGGTGGTTCGGGCCGAGGTTGAGGAACATGTAGTCCTCATTGGCGCCGGAACGTTTCATGCCCCAGTCTTCAGGGCGGAAACGCGCGGCTTCTTCCTCAAGCTGCTGCTTGGCGAGGTTGAGGCTGAACGGATCGAATTCGGTGGCGCGCGCCGGGAAGTCCTTGCGCAGCGGGTGACCTTCCCAGGTCGGCGGCATCATGATGCGCGACAGGTGCGGGTGGCCTTTGAAGTCGATACCGAACATGTCCCAGACTTCGCGCTCGTACCAGTTGGCGTTCGGCCAGATGCTGGTGACGGAAGGCATGCTGAGGTCGCCTTCGGACAAGGCGACCTTGATCATCACGTCACTATTACGCTCCAGCGACATGAGGTGATAGAACACGGTGAAATCGGCGCCGGTCGGCAGCCCTTGACGCTTGGTGCGCAGACGCTCGTCCACGCCGTGCAGGTCATAGAGCATGACGTACGGCTTGGGCAGGTTGCGCAGGAAAGTCAGGACTTCAACCAGCTTGGCGCGGGCCACCCACAGCACCGGCATGCCGGTGCGGGTTGCCTGAGCGGTGAACGCTTCGGCGCCAAAGCGGTTGTTCAATTCGACGACCACATCCTGGTCGTCTGCCTTGTAAGGCGGGATGTACAGAGCACTGCCTGTAGTCATGGTTATTTTTTCGCTTTCGGTCAACGTAAAGAATGAAGCCAGCTTCTCGTTACTAAGAACAGATCTGGATCAGACTTCGTCAGGGCTGCGCAGATTGGTGACTGCGATTCGCTGTTCGCGGCGCTGTTCCTTTTGCGAAGGCATGTCGGCGCGATACACGCCTTGATCACCAACGACCCAGGAAAGCGGACGACGCTCCTGTCCAATCGATTCCTGCAACAGCATCAAGCCTTGCAGAAATGCTTCCGGACGGGGCGGGCAGCCAGGTACGTAGACGTCCACGGGCAGGAACTTGTCCACGCCTTGAACCACGGAGTAGATGTCGTACATGCCACCGGAGTTGGCGCACGAACCCATGGAAATCACCCACTTGGGTTCGAGCATCTGCTCGTAGAGACGCTGAATGATCGGCGCCATCTTGATGAAGCAGGTACCGGCGATAACCATGAAGTCGGCCTGACGCGGCGAGGCCCGGATCACTTCGGCGCCAAAGCGCGCGATGTCGTGGGGCGCCGTGAAGGCGGTGGTCATTTCCACGTAGCAGCACGACAGGCCGAAGTTGTAAGGCCACAGGGAGTTTTTACGCCCCCAGTTGACCGCGCCACTCAGCACGTCTTCGAGCTTGCCCATGAAAATGTTTTTGTGGACTTGATCTTCTAACGGATCGGCAACGGTTTCCCGCTGGCCAATCGGATACTGCTCGTTAGGAGCATCGGGGTCGATCCTGGTGAGATTGTATTGCATTGCCAAAGCCTCATTGTTTCAGCTTCGCCTGCCGCTTGCGACGAGCTTCCGGAGCCCAGTCAAGGGCGCCCACTCGGAACAGGTAGACAAGACCTGCCAACAGAATTGCTATGAAAACGAGAGCTTCGACGAATCCGGTCCAGCCGCTTTCGCGGACGGACACAGACCATGCAAAGAGAAAGAGGGCTTCGATATCGAAGATCACGAAGAGCATCGCGACCAGATAGAATTTGGCTGAGAGCCGCAAGCGGGCGCCACCGGTAGGTAGCATGCCCGACTCGAACGGTTCGTTTTTGCTGCGACCCCAGGCTTTTGACCCAAGGAGGCTGGAGACGCCAAGCATGAAGGCGCAGAGGCCGACGACACCCAGAAGGAAAATGGCAAAGCCCCAGTTGTGGGCCATGAGTCCTGTCGCTTCGGGCATGCTGGTAATCCTTAACAGAGAGCAAAGGTCTCTGAGCTTGATAAAGAAATAAGGCAGTGACGATATGTCGCAGCAATCAATCGGGCTGATTTTATGGCTAAACACCCGGCAAGTAAAATTCCAATGGCGAAATTATTTATTGGAATAAGGACATAGCGGCCTCCGAAACCCTTTCGGCCCAGGCTTTCCGGGCATCAGACGGTTTTCCGCGAATAATGTTTTGCTTGCGCTGTAATGATCATAGTTGCGGCTAAATGATAATTGATATCGTTTGAGTCGGATTTGTAACTGTTTATCGGGTGAGGGATTGGGAAGTTGTCTTACTTGCGCGTTACTGCAAGTAGCAAAGCCTACCGTTGTAGCGGAAATTTCTGACGCTTGTGGCGCGTCAGATCAATGTTTTGTGCTGACACCGCAAGACCTCTGTAGGAGTGAGCCTGCTCGCGAAAGCGGTGTATCTGCCAGCACATGCATTAACTGACACGCCGCTATCGCGAGCAGGCTCACTCCTGCAGGGGATCGGCGGTGTTCAAAAATCGCGGCAAAAAAAAACGCCCCGAACCAGTCGGGGCGTCAGTCTTGCGGCTCTGCGGTTAGCTTTTTATTCGATCCGCAAAGGCCGTTTGCTCAGCGAAGCGCTATCAGTGGAACTGTTCTTCTTCGGTCGAACCGGTCAGCGCGGTCACCGACGACGAGCCGCCCTGGATCACGGTGGTCATGTCGTCGAAGTAGCCAGTGCCCACTTCCTGCTGGTGCGCCACGAAGGTGTAACCCTTGGCGGCATCAGCGAATTCCTGCTCTTGCAGCTTCACGTAGGCAGTCATGTCGTTGCGGGCGTAGTCGTGCGCCAGGTTGAACATGCTGTGCCACATGTTGTGAATGCCGGCCAGGGTGATGAACTGGTGCTTGTAGCCCATGGCGGACAGTTCGCGCTGGAATTTGGCGATGGTCGCGTCGTCCAGGTTTTTCTTCCAGTTGAAGGAAGGCGAGCAGTTGTACGACAGCAGTTGGTCCGGGTATTCCTTCTTGATCGCTTCAGCGAAGCGACGGGCTTCTTCCAGATCCGGCTTGGCGGTTTCGCACCAGATCAGGTCGGCGTATGGCGCGTAAGCCAGACCACGGGCGATGGCTTGGTCCAGGCCGGCACGAACCTTGTAGAAACCTTCCTGGGTGCGCTCGCCAGTCACGAACGGCTGGTCGTACGGGTCGCAGTCGGACGTCAGCAGGTCCGCGGCGTTGGCATCGGTACGCGCCAGGATGATGGTCGGCGTGCCAGCAACGTCAGCCGCCAGACGCGCAGCGGTCAGCTTCTGTACGGCTTCCTGGGTCGGTACCAGTACCTTGCCGCCCATGTGGCCGCATTTTTTTACCGACGCCAGTTGGTCTTCGAAGTGAACGCCGGCGGCGCCTGCTTCGATCATGCTTTTCATCAGCTCGTAAGCGTTGAGTACGCCGCCGAAACCGGCTTCAGCGTCAGCCACGATTGGCGCGAAGTAGTCGATGTAGCCGTCGTCGCCCGGGTTCTTGCCGGCTTTCCACTGGATCTGGTCGGCACGACGGAACGAGTTGTTGATGCGCTTGACCACGGTTGGCACCGAGTCCACCGGGTACAGCGACTGGTCCGGGTACATGGATTCTGCGGAGTTGTTGTCCGCAGCCACTTGCCAGCCCGACAGGTAGATCGCCTGGATACCGGCTTTGACCTGCTGAACAGCTTGGCCACCCGTCAGGGCACCCATGCAGTTGACGAAATCTTTCTCAGGACGGAAGGACGGCTTGGCACCCTGGGTGACCAGGTTCCACAGCTTCTCGGCGCCCATCTTCGCAAAGGTGTGCTCAGGCTGGACCGAGCCACGCAGACGGACCACGTCAGCAGCGGAGTAAGTGCGTGTCACGCCTTTCCAGCGCGGGTTCTCAGCCCAGTCTTTTTCGAGGGCTGCAATTTGCTGTTCGCGTGTCAGTGCCATGGAGATAAACCTCGTCGCGTCTTTATTGAAAAGTTGTTCTGCGGTGGAAAATTCCTGCGCTCGCTGACCAGAAGCTTAGGTGGTCAAGTCGGATTCGGCGGGGTAGGCGACGGGATGAACGATGGGCTCGAGGGGAAGTGAGCAGGTAGTGGCGCGGTGCGGGCGCATTCCGGCGTCGTGGGCCTTTATGCGGTCTGCAGCGTGAAGCCGGGTTACCTAAATACGCTTCCGTCCCTCGGGACAACTTCGTTCCAGTCGGCAACCTCGTCAAACACACCTTGTGGGCGGTACAGACACGAAACGGCTCGCGGGGTAGGTGCGGGCGGCGCTTCGAAGGCCCTTGCCAGGGCCCCTGATTAGCGGGAGCGAGGCCATCATGCCTTCGCTTTTTTTTCGCGTCAAACGTTTTGTAGTGCTTTTTTTCAAGCACTACATCTTTCGTCTAATACGACTAATCAGTCAGTTTTCGGTGCTTTAGTCCAGTGCGTCGACTTTCACCCGCAGGGTCATGTCATCCCGGCCTTGAGTCGAGTAGCTGCGGGTCAGGCCCTGTTTATCGGCCTGGGTCTGGCTGTTGACGCCGGCCAAGGTGATCCATTCACCGAGGCGTCCGCTGACGGTTGTGTCGGTGCTTTGCACGTTCACTACATCGGGACGTTCCTGGCTCATGCGGTCACGATTGGTGCTGATCGCCAGATGAACGGTCTCGCCGGTGACACTGGCGGTGACGTAGAAACCCTGGGTGACGTTGCGGTATTGGGTCTCGCTGCTGTAACCGCCGTAGGAGTCGCTTTGAGTGTTGGTGATCGGCACACTCTGGCCGACCTGGATCAGCGCCGGAGTGCCTTCACTGGTCTGAACCTGCTGAACGCCGCCGTTGCGGCTGGTGGTGCTGCGGCTGATGATCCGGGTCTGGTTCGGCTGGGCGCCATTGACCGAGTAGCCTTCGTCGCCACGGCCATTGTTTTCGTTGGTATCGACGGTGATCAGCAGGCGCTTGGGCGCGGTGTCGAGCTGGCCGATCAGTGCCTTGAGTTCCTGAATCTTGTCCGGTTCGGCCTTGATGATCAGTTGATTGCCATAGGCGCTGACCTGGCCGTCCTTGCCGAGGAAGTCTTGCGCCATCGGCAGCATGTCGGCGCTGGTGCGGTAATTGAGCGGCACGATTTCTGTGGCTGCCAGCACCGAAAAACTGCAGCCGAGCAGCAGGGTGGTGAGCAGGGTGCGTAGGGACATGTCCGTTATCTCCGCGTTCGAAAGGCTTGATATTGCCAGTTTGTCGGCCCGGGGTGGGGCAAGTTGAATCGTAGACAGCAAAACGCCCCGGCATCGTGAGATAGCGGGGCGGTTTGGGGTGTGCTTGCAGGCCTTGTCGCGAGCAGGCTCGCTTCCACAGTAGGTCTCCAGTGAGCACAAGTTTTGTGTCCGGCAGAGATCAAGTGTGGGAGCGAGCCTGCTCGCGAAAGCCGCGATGCGGTCTCAGGCCGAATGCCGAACCATGTCGACATGCGGAATCCCGGCTTCGAGGAACTCCTCGCTGACCAGGCTGAAACCCAGGCGCTCGTAGAACGCCGTGGCCTGCACCTGTGCGCTGAGCATTTGCTGCTTCAGGCCGCGCGCTTCCGCTTCGGCGATGACCGCTTGCATCAGCGCGTCGCCGACTTTCATCCCGCGCCAGTCTTTCAGTACCGAGACCCGGCCGATGTGTCCATCGGGCAGCAAGCGCGCGGTGCCGATCGGGTAGTCGCCTTCAAACGCCAGAAAATGCACGGCGGTCGCGTCGTCCGCGTCCCACTCAAGCTCGGGTGGCACCGATTGTTCGGCGATGAACACCGTTTCACGAATGCGCCGGATCTCGGCGATGTCCTTCTGCCAGTCTGCGACACGAACGCGAATTTTATTCATCGGCGAACCCCAGGCTACCTTGCTTGACCAGTTCGCAGAGCAGGCTGCGACCGTCTTCGTCGTTCAGCCAGTCGCCGACGTTATCGGCGTGCAGGGCGTCAGCGGCGCAGATCAGCTTCAGCAGTTCGCGCAGTTTGCCCGGCAGATAGCGGCTCTGGCCGCTGGCGAACAGCAGCAGGTCGTCATCGACTTCCGACCAGGCCAGACGCGCGCTCGGGTTGCGAATCAGCACGGCGCCGTCCTGCAGGGCAGCGAGGAAGTCTTCTTCTTCGACGTCTTCCGGGCCGACCACCAGTTCCGGGTAGCGCGGCTCGGTCATGTACTGGCCGAACCAGGTCAGCAGCAGACGCTCGTCGCTCATGTGCTCGGCAAGCAAGCTCTTCAGGCGGTCCAGCGCATCGTGCTGGATCTGGTGCGGGTCGGCCGCCGGCTTGGCATCGGCGTCGGTGTAGCGCTCTTCGTCAGTCAGGAACTGGCTGAGGAAGTCGGTGAAGTGGGTGAGTACTTCAGCGGCGCTCGGCGCGCGGAAGCCGACCGAGTAGGTCATGCAGTTGTCGACCGCGACACCGCAGTGAGCCAGGCGCGGCGGCAGGTAAAGCATGTCGCCCGGTTCCAGGACCCATTCTTCGGTCTGTTCGAATTCGGCGAGGATGCGCAGGTCGGCGTGTTGCAGCAGCGGGCTTTCGGAATCGCACATCTGGCCGATTTTCCAGTTGCGCTTACCGTGGCCTTGCAGCAGGAACACGTCGTAGTTATCGAAGTGCGGGCCAACGCTGCCACCGGGAGCGGCGAAGCTGATCATCACGTCGTCGACGCGCCAGCTCGGCAGAAAACGGAAGTTTTCCAGCAGCTCGCTGACTTCCGGGACGAACTGGTCGACCGCTTGTACCAGCAAGGTCCACTCTTTTTCCGGGAGTTTGCTGAACTCGTCTTCGGCGAACGGGCCGCGACGCAGTTCCCATGGGCGCTCGCCGTGCTCGATGACCAGGCGCGATTCGACTTCTTCTTCCAGGGCCAGGCCGGCCAGCTCGTCGGCGTCGATCGGGCTTTCGAAGTCAGGAATCGCCTGACGGATCAGCAGCGGTTTTTTCTGCCAGTAGTCACGCAGGAATTCGCGTGCCGTGAGGCCGCCCAGAAGTTGAAGAGGAATATCGGAATTCATATGTAACCTATTGAAAAAAAGCACTTTTCAGACGGGAATAAAAACGCCCGGCGCGGCCGGGCGTCTTGAACGGGGCAAACGGTCGATCAGATGCGTTTGGCTTGTGCCACAGCGTTGCCGATGTAGTTGGCCGGGGTCAGTTGCTTGAGCTCGGCTTTCGCTTCGGCTGGCATGTCCAGGCCATCGATGAAAGTCTGCAGCGCTTCAGGGCTGATGCCCTTGCCGCGGGTCAGTTCTTTCAGCTTTTCGTACGGGTTTTCGATGTTGTAGCGGCGCATCACGGTCTGGATCGGCTCGGCCAGCACTTCCCAGCACGCGTCGAGGTCAGCGGCAATCTTCTGCTCGTTGAGTTCGAGTTTGCTGATGCCTTTGAGGCTGGCTTCGTAGGCGATCACGCTGTGGGCGAAGCCGACACCGAGGTTGCGCAGAACGGTGGAGTCGGTCAGGTCGCGCTGCCAGCGGGAGATCGGCAATTTGCTCGCCAGATGCTGGAACAGTGCGTTGGCGATGCCCAGGTTGCCTTCGGAGTTTTCGAAGTCGATCGGGTTGACCTTGTGCGGCATGGTCGACGAACCGATTTCGCCTGCGATGGTGCGCTGCTTGAAATAACCCAGGGAGATGTAGCCCCAGATGTCACGGTCGAAGTCGATCAGGATGGTGTTGAAACGCGCGATCGCGTCGAACAGCTCAGCGATGTAGTCGTGCGGTTCGATCTGCGTGGTGTACGGGTTGAAGCCCAGGCCCAGCTCGTCTTCGATGAAGGCGCGGGCGTTGGCTTCCCAGTCGATCTGCGGGTAGGCCGACAGGTGCGCGTTGTAGTTGCCGACGGCGCCGTTGATCTTGCCCAGCAGCGGTACGGCAGCGACTTGTGCGATCTGCCGCTCGAGACGGTAAACCACGTTTGCCAGCTCTTTACCAAGAGTGGTCGGCGAAGCCGGTTGGCCGTGGGTGCGCGACAGCATCGGCACGTCAGCGAAACGGATGGCCAGTTCGCGGATGGCGTTGGCGGTCTGGCGCATCAGCGGCAGCATCACGTCGTCACGGCCTTCGCGCAGCATCAGCGCGTGGGACAGGTTGTTGATGTCTTCGCTGGTGCAGGCAAAGTGGATGAACTCGCTGACCTTGGCCAGCTCCGGCAGCTTGGCCGCCTGCTCCTTGAGCAGGTATTCGATCGCCTTGACGTCGTGGTTGGTGGTGCGCTCGATCTCTTTGACGCGCTCGGCGTGCTCCAGCGAGAAGTTTTCAGCCAGTTCATTGAGAACGGCGTTGGCCTCGGCGGAGAAGGCCGGTACTTCAGGGATGCCGGCGTGGGCGGCCAGGCGCTGGAGCCAGCGCACTTCAACCAGAACACGGGCACGGATCAGGCCGTACTCGCTGAAAATCGGGCGCAGGGCCTGGGTTTTGCCGGCGTAGCGGCCGTCAACAGGGGAAACCGCAGTGAGCGAAGAGAGCTGCATGGGGTGTTCTCGGACAGTCGGGCAACGAAATGGGGCGCGTATCATACATGAAAAAATCCGCCGGTCCGTCGCCAACTGACCGGCGTATTACGCGTTACAGACTACAAAACTGGTATCGCGCGGCGTTTACTCGCTGCGCATCAGCGGATACAGCTCTTTGAGCAACTTGCGGCGGCTGATCACCAACTGCCAGCGATGACCGCCAAGCTGGCGCCACAAGCGCGCCGAACGAATCCCGGCCAGCAGCAGGGCGCGAATCTTCGAGGCATTGCTCGGTTGTTGCAGGTTGCGCATGTCGCCGTGCACCTGAATGCGCTGGCGCAAGGTGCTCAGGGTGTCCTGATACAGCGCGCCGCAAGCCGCCACCACGTTTTCGTGGGCCGGACCGAAGTGCTCGACCTGCGACTGGATCTGCGGCAAACGCTTGCTGATGGTGTCGAGCATGTCGTCGCGCTTGGCCAGTTGGCGTTCCAGACCGAGCATCGACAGTGCGTAACGCAACGGCTCGCGCTGCAAAGTGCTGGGGTCGCGTTCCAGTGCGCCGATCAGCGCCCGATAACCTTCGCGCAGATTGATGTCATCGCCGCCGTACACGTCCAGCGTGTCTTTCGGATCGCGCACCAGCAGGCTGCCGAGCATGCAGCTCAGGCCAGCTTCGTTGGTCTGGCCGGTCTTGGCGATGCGGTCGACCAGCACGGCGGCCAGAAACACACCGCCCAGCGCCGTCAGTTGCTCCTGAGTCGGGCTCATGCCTGGCCGCTCCACGGCTCGGCGACTTCGATCACGCCGCCGCCGAGGCAGATTTCACCGTCATAGAACACCACCGATTGGCCCGGCGTCACCGCGCGTTGCGGCTCGTCGAACACGGCGCGATAGCCGCTGGCGGTTTTCTCCAGGGTGCAGGCCTGATCGCTCTGGCGATAACGCACTTTGGCAGTCAGGCGCAGCGGCTGGCTCAGGTCGATCGGGTTGACCCAATAGATGTCCGAAGCGAGCAGGGCGCCGGAGAACAGCCACGGATGGTTGTTGCCCTGGCCGACGATCAGTTCGTTGACGTCCAGATCCTTGCGCAGCACGTACCACGGTTCATCGCCGGCGTCTTTCAAACCGCCGATGCCAAGGCCCTGGCGCTGGCCGATGGTGTGGTACATCAAGCCGTAGTGACGGCCGATGACTTCGCCTTCGGTGGTTTTGATCTCACCCGGTTGCGCCGGCAGGTATTGCTTGAGGAAGTCGCTGAAGCGCCGTTCACCGATGAAGCAGATCCCGGTGGAATCCTTCTTCTTGGCGGTCGCCAGCTCGTATTTCTCAGCAATCGCGCGCACTTCCGGCTTTTCCAGTTCGCCGACCGGGAACAGGGTCTTGGCGATCTGTTCGCCGCCAACGGCGTGCAGGAAGTAGCTCTGATCCTTGTTCGGATCTAGGCCCTTGAGCAATTCGGTGCGGCCATCGATGTCGCGGCGGCGCACGTAGTGGCCGGTGGCGATCAGGTCGGCGCCAAGCATCATCGCGTAGTCGAGGAACGCCTTGAACTTGATCTCGCGGTTGCACAGGATGTCCGGGTTCGGCGTACGTCCGGCCTTGTATTCGGCCAGGAAGTGCTCGAACACGTTGTCCCAGTACTCGGCAGCGAAGTTGGCGGTGTGCAGTTTTATGCCGATCTTGTCGCAGACAGCCTGAGCATCCGCCAGGTCGTCCATGGCGGTGCAATATTCCGTTCCGTCGTCTTCTTCCCAGTTCTTCATGAACAGGCCTTCCACTTCATACCCCTGCTCGATCAGCAGGAGAGCGGAAACGGAAGAGTCCACGCCGCCGGACATGCCGACAATGACGCGCTTCTTGGATGTGTCAGAAGGGGCTGGATCACGCATAGGGATTCAATGAGTGTCTTGGAAAAGGGCGCGATTCTATCAGGCTCGCGGCCGCAAGGCTAAAGGGAAGGGCGGATCAGTTCGAGGCTGAAGTGATGGCCGGCCAGATAATCGTCGATGCAGCGCATGATCAGCTCGCTGCGCCAGTTGTCCCGTTGAGCCAATAATTCGTCGCGGGTCAGCCACTTGGCGCCGAGGATGCCGTCGTCGAGCTGATAGTCCGGGTGGTGTTTGACGGCTTTGGCGCTGAAGCACACACGCTGGTAAGTCACGCCGTTGCTCGGCGCGGTGTACAGGTAAATGCCGATGACACTGGTGGGTTCGACGTCCCAGCCGGTCTCTTCGAGGGTTTCGCGCACGGCGGCTTCGATCAGGGTTTCATCCGGATCGAGATGCCCGGCGGGCTGATTGAGCACATTGCGCCCGGCCTTGTGCTCTTCGACCATCAGGAAGCGGCCGTTGTCCTCGACGATGGTGGCGACGGTGATGTGGGGCAGCCATTCCATACGGTGTCCTCGTTTTTGAATATTGGAACCCGATCCCTGTGGGAGCTGGCTTGCCAGCGATGGCGGCCTATCATTCAGCATTGAAGGTGACTGATCCACCGCTATCGCTGGCAAGCCAGCTCCCACAGGGTTTTGTGCTGATCACAAAGTCTAAAAACACAAACCCCGGCCACAGGGCCGGGGTTTGTTTACCGCACTACAACCTTAAACCAGCGCAGCAATCGCCGCGTTGAAGGTTGCGCTTGGGCGCATGGCCTGGCTGATCAGCTCGGCGTCGGCGTGGTAGTAACCGCCGATGTCGACTGGCTTGCCCTGAACGGCGTTGAGCTCGGCAACGATGGTCGCCTCGTTCTCGGTCAGGGTTTTGGCCAGCGTCGCGAACTGCGCTTGCAGTGCAGCGTCTTCGGTCTGGGCAGCCAGGGCCTGAGCCCAGTACATCGCCAGATAGAAGTGGCTGCCGCGGTTGTCGATGTTGCCGACTTTACGCGATGGCGACTTGTTGTTGTCGAGGAACTGGCCGGTGGCCTGGTCCAGGGTCTTCGACAGCACCAGCGCTTTCGGGTTGTTGTAGTTCACACCCAGATGCTCAAGGGAAGCGGCGAGGGCAAGGAACTCACCCAGCGAATCCCAGCGCAGGAAGTTTTCTTCAACCAGTTGCTGCACATGCTTCGGCGCCGAACCGCCAGCGCCGGTTTCGAACAGGCCACCGCCGTTCATCAGCGGCACGATCGACAGCATCTTGGCGCTGGTGCCCAGTTCCATGATCGGGAACAGGTCGGTCAGGTAATCACGCAGTACGTTGCCGGTCACCGAAATGGTGTCCTTGCCTTCGCGGGTGCGCTGCAGGGTGTACTTCATTGCATCGACCGGCGCCATGATCTGGATGTCCAGACCGGCGGTGTCGTGATCCTTCAGGTACGCCTGAACCTTCTCGATCACCACACCGTCGTGAGCGCGCATCGGGTCGAGCCAGAAGATCGCCGGGGTGCTGCTGGCGCGAGCGCGGTTGACGGCCAGTTTGACCCAGTCCTGGATCGGCGCGTCTTTGGTCTGGCACATGCGGAAGATGTCGCCGGCTTCAACGGCCTGCTCCATCAGCACGGTGCCTTTGCTGTCGGTGACGCGAACCACGCCGTCAGCCTTGATCTGGAAGGTCTTGTCGTGCGAGCCGTATTCTTCGGCTTTCTTCGCCATCAGACCGACGTTCGGCACGCTGCCCATGGTGGTCGGATCGAACGCGCCATTGGCCTTGCAGTCTTCGATCACGGCCTGGTAAATGGTGGCGTAGCAACGATCCGGGATCACTGCCTTGGTGTCGTGCAGCTGACCGTCGGTGCCCCACATCTTGCCGGAGTCACGGATCATCGCTGGCATCGAGGCGTCGACGATGACGTCGCTCGGCACGTGCAGGTTGGTGATGCCTTTGTCGGAGTTGACCATCGCCAGCGCCGGACGCACAGCGTAGACCGCCGCCATGTCGGCTTCGATTTGCGCTTGCTGCTCGGCCGGCAGCGCTTTGATGCGCGCATACAGGTCGCCGATGCCGTTGTTCAGGTTGAAGCCGATCTCGGCCAGCACGTCAGCGTGCTTGGTCAGCGCGTCTTTGTAGTACTCGGCAACGATCTGGCCGAACATGATCGGGTCGGAGACCTTCATCATGGTCGCTTTCAGGTGCACCGAGAGCAGCACGCCCTGGGCCTTGGCGCTTTCGATTTCAGCAGCGATGAACGTACGCAGGGCGTTTTTGCTCATCACGGCGCAGTCGAGGATCTCGCCGGCCTGAACGGTGGTTTTTTCTTTCAGAACGGTGGCAGTACCGTCCTTGGCGATCAGCTCGATCTTCACGGCGTCAGCGGCGTCGATCAGGGCGGCTTTTTCGCTGCCGTAGAAATCGCCGGTGCTCATGTGCGCAACGTGGGACTTGGAGTCTTTGGCCCAGGCGCCCATTTTGTGCGGGTGCTTGCGCGCGTAGTTCTTCACCGACAGTGGAGCGCGACGGTCGGAGTTGCCTTCACGCAGAACCGGGTTCACGGCGCTGCCCTTGACCTTGTCGTAACGCGCCTTGGCGTCTTTGTCGGCGTCGCTGGTCACGGTTTCCGGGTAGTCCGGCAGGTTGTAGCCCTGCGCCTGCAGCTCTTTGATCGCGGCTTGCAGTTGCGGCACCGAAGCGCTGATGTTCGGCAGCTTGATGATATTGGCTTCAGGCGTAACGGCCAGTTCGCCCAGTTCGGCGAGGTGGTCGGCTACGGCTTTGTCGCCCAGTTGCTCGGGGAAGCTTGCCAGGATGCGCGCTGCAAGAGAGATATCGCGGGTTTCCACGGCGATATCGGCCGAGGCGGTGTAAGCCTCGATGATCGGCAGCAGGGAATAGGTGGCGAGGGCAGGAGCTTCGTCGGTGAAGGTATAGATGATCTTCGAGCGGGTGGGCATATTCGGATTAACTCTCTCTTCTTTGCTAAAGCGTGCGCAGAAACTCGAGGGGCGCCGGGTAAGCGCGTTCGTTCAAAGTCATCCATGAACCGAATGTCGAGATTCTTCGCGGTGATGTTGGGTGCATCAGTAGAGCGTCAAGCAGTCAGGCTGCGGTAACAGCCCGACCAATCAGGCGGAAAGTCTCGTACTAGAGAGGCCAGCCGTCGTGACCCTGTGGTCAGCGGGCGGCATTATACATAGGTAGCTGGCAATCTGCCGATGGTTCATATGCAACGATTCTCGTCCATTGGTCTAAAGGTCGCAGGGCAGGGTTGGGCAAAGAGTCGTTACGAATGCTGGAGTTTGGCGCTTTTCCCTTTGCTTTCAGGCTTGTACGAAACGAGATGTGCGCGGCGGCGGAACATAGGGTTTGCGTGTTGATTCAACTGGGTTACGCTCGAAGCAAGCCAGGTGTTCAATCCAAACAATGGAGTTCAGCATGGGTTACAAGAAGATTCAGGTTCCAGCCGTCGGCGACAAAATCACCGTCAATGCAGACCATTCTCTCAATGTTCCTGATAACCCGGTCATCCCCTTCATCGAAGGTGACGGTATTGGTGTCGACATCAGTCCGGTGATGATCAAGGTTGTCGATGCTGCTGTTGAAAAGGCCTACGGCGGCAAACGCAAGATTTCCTGGATGGAAGTCTACGCCGGGGAAAAAGCCACCCAGGTTTACGATCAGGACACTTGGCTGCCGCAGGAAACCCTCGACGCGGTCAAGGATTACGTCGTTTCCATCAAGGGCCCGCTGACCACTCCGGTGGGTGGCGGCATCCGCTCGCTGAACGTGGCCCTGCGTCAGCAACTCGACCTCTACGTCTGCCTGCGCCCGGTGCGCTGGTTCGAAGGCGTGCCAAGCCCGGTGAAAAAGCCTGGCGACGTCGACATGACGATCTTCCGTGAGAACTCCGAAGACATCTACGCGGGCATCGAGTGGAAGGCCGGTTCGCCGGAAGCCACCAAGGTCATCAAGTTCCTTAAAGAGGAAATGGGCGTCACCAAGATCCGTTTCGACGAAAACTGCGGCATCGGCGTCAAGCCGGTTTCTCGCGAGGGCACCAAGCGTCTGGCGCGCAAGGCTCTGCAATATGTGGTCGATAATGATCGCGATTCGCTGACCATCGTGCACAAAGGCAACATCATGAAGTTCACCGAAGGTGCCTTCAAGGAATGGGCCTACGAGGTGGCGGCGGAAGAATTCGGCGCGACCCTGCTCGACGGCGGTCCGTGGATGCAGTTCAAGAACCCGAAAACCGGCAAGAACGTGGTGGTCAAAGACGCCATCGCCGACGCCATGCTCCAGCAGATCCTGCTGCGTCCGGCCGAGTACGATGTGATCGCGACGCTTAACCTCAACGGCGACTACCTGTCCGACGCCCTGGCGGCAGAAGTGGGCGGCATCGGTATTGCACCGGGCGCCAACCTGTCCGACACCGTGGCGATGTTCGAAGCGACCCACGGTACCGCGCCGAAATACGCCGGCAAGGATCAGGTCAACCCGGGTTCGCTGATTCTCTCGGCCGAGATGATGCTGCGGCACATGGGCTGGACCGAAGCGGCAGATCTGATCATCAAGGGCACCAATGGTGCGATCGGGGCGAAGACGGTGACGTATGACTTCGAACGCTTGATGGATGGGGCCAAGCTGGTTTCGTCTTCGGGCTTCGGGGATGCGTTGATTTCGCATATGTAAAACGCGGATACACAAAAAACCGCCGATTTCGATTTGTGAGTTCGGCGGTTTTTTATAACCGGATGCCTTGGGTGGCGAGCTCAGCCCACTACACTGGTGCGCATGCTGGTTGCGGCGGCTGCAGCTGCGGCGGCGTCAACGGACGCCTTGTCCATTATATCGTGGGCGTGCAGTCCTTTCGGGCCCTGGACGATATTGAAATATACGGCTTGTCCGGCTTTCAAGGTTTTGTAGCCTTCCATTTCGATGGCCGAGTAATGCGCAAAGAAATCGATGTCCTTGCCATCCTCATCGCGGCCTTGGTGGGCTTCGGTATTGATAAAGCCGAATCCCTTGGCATTGTTGAACCATTTCACCGTGCCGCTGAAAATGGGTTTGGCTTTGGCCTTATCTCTGGCCGTGTCTTTGACCTTATCTTTGGCCTTGTCGTCTATCTTGTCTTTAACCTTGCCGCCTGACATACCCAAATCCCTCTGCACCAGTCTCCATCGCTGGAGTATCATCCCGTTCATCCGCAATCGAATTCGATAAAAGAATTGACTCCGCGGATCTTTTTTACCCACTGTGGGCTCTATTGGTTGTAACACCGTTTTCCCGATAGTCAAGGTGACCGGGCAGTCGGAGTTGAAAACGCAGGCAACCGCCCCCACCACTGTATTTGCACAACTGACGAACCTTTCTTTCCATGCATGCAATCAGCCAGATTCGACTAACATTCAATCAGGATCGCCCGCTTCTCCAAAAGGATCTTCCACAGGAGCACGACGACGATTCGGCAGGCGTTGCTGTTCAGGAAGCAAAGCCTGCATTACAGGCACCGCCGATGTACAAGGTGGTTTTGTTCAACGATGACTACACACCGATGGATTTCGTCGTCGAAGTGCTCGAGGTGTTTTTTAACCTGAATCGCGAGCTGGCGACCAAGGTCATGCTGGCCGTCCATACAGAAGGACGAGCAGTATGTGGAGTGTTTACCCGCGACATCGCCGAGACAAAGGCCATGCAGGTCAACCAGTACGCCAGGGAAAGCCAGCATCCGCTACTCTGTGAAATCGAGAAGGACGGTTAATCGCCGACCACTTGGGTATGAGGTGAAGCTATGTTAAACCGCGAGCTCGAAGTCACCCTCAATCTAGCCTTCAAGGAGGCTCGTTCGAAGCGTCATGAGTTCATGACCGTCGAACATCTCCTGTTGGCCCTATTGGACAATGAGGCTGCCGCCACCGTTTTGCGTGCCTGCGGCGCGAACCTCGACAAACTCAAGCACGACCTGCAGGAGTTCATTGACTCCACCACGCCATTGATCCCCGTCCATGACGAAGATCGCGAAACCCAGCCAACCCTGGGCTTCCAGCGTGTCCTGCAGCGTGCTGTTTTCCACGTACAGAGCTCCGGCAAACGCGAAGTGACTGGCGCCAACGTGCTCGTCGCCATCTTCAGTGAGCAAGAGAGTCAGGCCGTATTCCTGCTGAAACAGCAGAGCGTTGCGCGCATCGATGTCGTCAACTACATCGCCCACGGCATTTCCAAAGTACCGGGGCATGGCGATCACTCTGAAGGTGAACAAGATATGCAGGACGACGAGGGCGGTGAGTCTTCTTCTTCAGGCAATCCTCTGGATGCTTATGCCAGCAACCTCAACGAGCTCGCGCGCCAGGGTCGTATCGATCCGCTGGTCGGTCGCGAATCGGAAGTCGAGCGGGTCGCGCAGATTCTCGCGCGGCGGCGCAAGAACAATCCGCTGCTGGTCGGCGAAGCAGGCGTGGGTAAAACCGCGATTGCCGAAGGCCTGGCCAAGCGCATTGTCGACAATCAGGTGCCTGATCTGCTGGCCAACAGCGTCGTCTACTCGCTGGACCTTGGTGCTCTGCTGGCAGGCACCAAATACCGCGGTGATTTCGAGAAGCGTTTCAAGGCGCTGCTCAATGAACTGAAAAAGCGTCCGCAGGCGATTCTGTTCATCGACGAGATCCACACCATTATTGGTGCCGGTGCTGCGTCCGGTGGCGTCATGGATGCTTCGAATCTGCTCAAGCCGCTGCTGTCGTCTGGCGACATTCGCTGCATCGGTTCGACGACGTTCCAGGAGTTCCGCGGCATCTTCGAGAAGGACCGTGCTCTGGCGCGTCGCTTCCAGAAGGTCGATGTGGTCGAGCCGTCGGTGGAAGACACCATCGGCATCCTGCGTGGTCTCAAAGGCCGTTTCGAGCAGCACCACAACATCGAGTACAGCGATGAGTCGTTGCGCGCCGCTGCCGAACTGGCTTCGCGCTACATCAACGACCGGCATATGCCGGACAAGGCCATCGATGTGATCGACGAGGCGGGCGCCTATCAGCGTCTCCAGCCGGTGGAGATGCGCGTCAAGCGTATCGAAGTGCCGCAGGTCGAAGACATCGTGGCGAAAATCGCGCGGATTCCACCGAAGCATGTCACCAGTTCCGACAAGGAATTGCTGCGTAATCTGGAGCGGGACCTGAAGCTGACGGTGTTTGGTCAGGACGCGGCGATCGATTCGCTGTCGACCGCAATCAAGCTGTCTCGTGCCGGGCTCAAGTCGCCGGACAAGCCAGTCGGTTCGTTCCTGTTCGCAGGGCCGACCGGTGTGGGTAAAACCGAGGCCGCGCGGCAATTGGCCAAGGCGCTGGGGATCGAGTTGGTTCGCTTCGACATGTCCGAGTATATGGAGCGTCACACCGTCTCGCGTCTGATCGGTGCGCCTCCAGGGTATGTCGGCTTCGATCAGGGCGGTCTGTTGACCGAAGCGATCACCAAGCAGCCGCATTGCGTATTGCTGCTCGATGAAATCGAGAAGGCGCACCCGGAAGTCTTCAACCTGCTGTTGCAAGTGATGGACCACGGTACGCTGACCGACAACAACGGGCGCAAGGCGGACTTCCGCAATGTGATCGTGATCATGACCACCAACGCCGGTGCCGAAACGGCTGCTCGCGCTTCGATCGGTTTCACTCATCAGGATCACTCGTCCGATGCGATGGAAGTGATCAAGAAGAGCTTTACGCCGGAATTCCGCAACCGTCTGGACACCATTATCCAGTTTGGTCGCCTCAGTCATGAGGTTATCAAGAGCGTGGTGGACAAGTTCCTCACCGAGCTTCAGGCGCAGCTGGAAGACAAGCGTGTGTTGCTTGAGGTGACTGACGCGGCGCGCAGTTGGCTGGCGGCGGGTGGTTATGACTCGGCAATGGGCGCACGTCCGATGGCGCGTCTGATCCAGGACAAGATCAAGCGTCCGCTGGCAGAAGAGATTCTGTTTGGCGAGCTGGCCGAGCATGGCGGTGTGGTGCACATCGACATCAAGGATGGTGAGTTGACGTTTGACTTCGAGACTACGGCGGAGATGGCCTGACGGCTGTGGTTTAAGAGGGCGCCTTCGGGCGCCTTTCTTTTGTCTCGGGATTGGGGGGTATATCCGTTGCTGCGGTAACGGCTTCTTATGGTTTCGCCCTTACGGCGACTCACTTTTTTTACAAACGCCTAAAAAAAGTAAGCAAAAAAACGCTTGCT
>NZ_JBUDGD010000023.1:0-75614 GCF_055484735.1 Pseudomonas sp. 15C
TTTCGCCCTTACGGCGAGTCACCTTTTTCAAACGCCAAAAAGGTAACCCAAAACGCTTGCTCCTGCGTTCGGCCCTCGCAGGCTCGGGTCCCTTCGCTGTGGGATCGATCCGGGCGCAGCGGCTACGGTTTGCTTCGCTGCACCTACGTCCGCTGTGTACGACTTCGTCGTACGGTCGCTGCGCTCCTACGCCCGGATCGGTCCCTCCACTCAGCCTTCCGACGTCGCCGGTGACGCAAGATCAAGAGCACTCGAGCTGGCGCTCATTGTTGAGTGGTTAGAAGCGCCGCATGGCTTGAGATTTTCGGTGGACTCGCCCCTCACCCCAGCCCTCTCCCGAGGGAGAGGGAGCCGATTTGTGAGCCGTTCAAAACTTGAGTTCGACTCGGTATTTCGAGTCGGCGTAGTCCTCGCATCCACCAGTCCCCTCTCCCTTTGGGAGAGGGTTAGGGTGAGGGGCTTTTGATTTTGCTCCGGCTTGGTGTTCATCGTTGCCAGTGATTTTGGAGCTGGCGCGTTTCCTGCAAGTCCCCCTCAAATCGCCATAAAACGAGCGCTCGCGGTTATTTCACCTGAGCCCGGAACGGCAAAAGGTGTCGCCGCAAGGCCCGCAACGCTCAACAAAGCCATGCGCAGCCCGCTGCAGAACAAGAGGGGAGACGATGAAGGCAGTAATTTTGGCGGGTGGCCTCGGCACGCGCATCAGTGAAGAGTCGCACCTCAAGCCCAAGCCGATGATCGAGATTGGCGGCAAGCCAATTCTCTGGCACATCATGAAGCAGTATTCCGCCCATGGAATTCACGACTTCGTCATTTGCCTGGGCTACAAGGGCTATGCGATCAAGGACTTCTTCGCCAATTACTTCCTGCACACCTCCGACGTCACTTTCAACATGCGCGAAAATCGCATGGACGTGCACCAGAACTACAGCGAGCCCTGGAGCGTCACCCTGATCGACACCGGTGAAGAAACCATGACCGGCGGTCGTCTGTTGCGCGCCGGCCGTTATTTGCAGGATGAAGAAGCGTTCTGCTTCACCTATGGCGATGGCGTTTCCGATATCAACATTGCTCAACTGGTCGACTACCACAAAGCCCACGGGCGTCTGGCGACCGTCACCGCGGTGCAGCCGCCGGGCCGTTACGGCGCCCTTGAGCGTCAAGGCGATCAAGTGCTGGGCTTCACCGAAAAACCCCGCGGCGATGGGGGCTGGATCAATGGCGGCTTCTTCGTGCTCTCGCCAAAGGTGTTGCCGTACATCGCCGATGATGCCTCCACCTGGGAAGCCGAGCCGTTGGCGCGTCTGGCTGCAGACGAACAGTTGAAAGCCTTCGAACACGAAGGTTTCTGGCATCCAATGGACACCCTGCGCGACAAGAATCATCTCGAAGCGCTGTGGCAGAGCGGGGAGGCCCCATGGAAGCAATGGGCCTGAGTGCAAATTTCTGGCGCGGCAAACGCGTTCTCGTCACCGGACACACCGGTTTCAAAGGCAGCTGGCTGACCCTGTGGCTGCAAAGCCTCGGCGCGCAAGTCAGCGGCTTTTCGCTGGACCCGTCGACCGAGCCGAGCCTGTTCCAACTGGCGCGAGTCAGCGAGGGCATCAACGATCAGCGCGGTGACTTGCGCGATCTCGGCGCCTTGCTGGAAATCATTGCCGACACCGAGCCGGAGATTGTTCTGCACCTGGCCGCTCAGCCGTTGGTGCGCGAGGGCTATCGCGATCCACTCGGCACGTATTCCAGCAATGTCATGGGCACGCTGAACCTGCTCGAAGCGATTCGTCAGGTCGGTGGCGTTCGCGCCTGCGTGCTGGTGACCACCGACAAGGTCTACGCCAACAAAGAATGGCTGTGGCCGTACCGCGAAGACGAAGCCCTCGGTGGCCACGACCCGTACAGCAGCAGCAAGGCCTGTTGCGAGCTGTTGGCGCAGTCCTATGCCGCGTCGTTTTTCCCGGCGGACAAGCACGCCGAGCATGGCCTGGCCCTGGCCACCGCGCGTGCCGGCAACGTGCTGGGCGGCGGTGATTTTGCCCCGGAGCGACTGATTCCCGACGTGCTCAAAGCCTGGAGTGCAGACGAACCGGTGACCCTGCGTTACCCGCAAGCGGTGCGCCCATGGCAGCACGCGCTGGAACCGCTGGCGGGTTACCTGCAGTTGGCCGCTGGCCTGTATGAACAAGGCCCGGAATATGCCGGTGCGTGGAATTTCGGCCCGGGTGAGGCGGACATGTGCAGCGTCGGCGAGGTCGTCGAATTGCTCGCCAGCCGCTGGCCGCAGGCGCGTGGTCTGCGCATCGAAAAAAGCGAACTGCATGAAGCCGGTCTACTGCGTCTGGACAGCAGCCGCGCCCGCCAGTTGCTCGGCTGGCAACCGCGCTGGACCTTGCAGCAATGCCTGGCCCAGACCCTCGACTGGCATCTGGCGTGGCAGAACGGCGATGACATGCGCAACGTCACCCTCGGCCAACTGAAACTGTACCGAGGCGCGCTGTGAGCGAGTTCTCCTTGAAGGCGTTGCCACTGGCCGGGCTGTTCAGCGTCCGGCACAAGCGTTTCGAAGATCAGCGTGGGCACTTCGCCCGGCTGTTCTGCGAAGGCAGTCTGAGTGCGTTCGGCAGCGCGTTCCACATTCGCCAGATCAACCATTCCTGCACGCGCGAGAAGGGCAGTGTGCGTGGGCTGCATTACCAGAATGCCAACGCCCCGGAAGCCAAACTGATCACCTGCCTGCGCGGTGAAGTCTGGGATGTCGCGGTGGATTTGCGCCCGGATTCAGAGACATTTCTGCACTGGCACGCCGAGCATCTGAAGGCTGGCGATGGCCGCAGTCTGTTGATTCCGGCCGGTTTTGCCCATGGCTTTCAGACACTGACTGAAGACGCCGAACTGCTTTACCTGCACAGCGCCGATTACGCGCCGGAGCATGAAGGCGGGCTGTCGGTGAACGATCCGCGCCTGGCGATAGCCTGGCCGCTGCCTGTCAATAATTTGTCAGCGCGGGATTCCAGCCATCCCGCGCTCGATCAACACTTTGCTGGAGTGCGTCTATGAACTGCCGTGGGTGCGCTGCACCGCTGAGCCTGCCGCTGATCGACCTCGGCACCTCGCCACCGTCCAATGCCTATGTGCATGCCGATCGACTGGAGCAAGCCGAGCAGTGGGTGCCGCTCAAAGTCGCCGTGTGTCAGCAATGCTGGCTGGTACAGACCGAGGATTACACCCGCGCCGACAGCCTGTTCGACGCCGAGTACGCCTATTTCAGTTCGTTCTCCAGCACCTGGCTGGCCCACGCTGAGCGTTATGTCGCCGAGATGGTCGAGCGCTTCGGTCTCAACGCCGACAGCCGCGTAGTCGAGGTCGCCGCCAACGACGGTTACCTGCTGCAATACGTCGATGCACGCGGCATCGCTTGCCTGGGCGTCGAGCCAACCCGCAGCACCGCGCAGGCGGCACGCGAGAAGGGCCTGGAGATTCGTGAACTGTTCTTCGGTCGTGACACCGCCGCGCAGCTGCAAAGCGAAGGCTGGGGTGCCGACCTGATGGCGGCCAACAATGTGCTCGCCCATGTACCGGACATCAACGACTTCCTCGGTGGTTTCGCCACGCTGCTCAAGCCGAGCGGCGTCGCCACGTTCGAATTTCCGCAACTGCTGACGCTGATGGCCGGCGCGCAGTTCGACACGCTGTATCATGAACATTATTCCTACCTGTCGCTGACCGCCGTGCAGACTTTGTGCGAGCGCAATGGCCTGGAAGTCTTTGACGTCAGCCAGTTGAGCACCCACGGCGGCTCGCTGAGGGTGTTCGTGCAGCGCAAGGACGGCGAGCGCCGAGCGGTACAACCGGCCGTTCAGCAACAATTGCAAGCCGAACTCAATGCCGGGGTGAAAACCGCTGAGTACTACGCAACTCTCACGCCCGCCGCTGAACGCATCAAACATGCACTGCTGCGCTTTCTGTTGCAGGCCAAGGCCGAGGGCAAACGGGTGGTCGGTTACGGCGCGGCGGCCAAGGGCAATACCTTGCTCAACTACGCCGGGGTCAAGCCAGACCTGCTTGCCTGGGTCGCGGATGCCAACCCGCACAAGCAGGGCAAATTTTTGCCGGGCAGCCGCATCCCGATCGTGGCGCCGGTGCAGATCGATATCGACAAGCCGGATTACGTGCTGGTGCTGCCGTGGAACCTGCTGCACGAAGTCAGTCAGCAGCTGGCGCAAGTGCGTCAGTGGGACGGGCGCTTCGTGATCGCCGTGCCTGAGTTGAAAGTGCTGTGAAGGTGCTGGTCACGGGCGCCACGGGATTTGTCGGTCGGCATCTGGTTGCCGCGTTGCTGGCACGCGGCTGCGAAGTGCGCGCGGTGGCGCGTAATGCACGAACCGCGCAAGGCATGCCGTGGATCAACGACGTCGAGTTCATTGCCGCAGATATTCATGCTGCCGATCTTGATGTCGACGCGTTGACCGCTGGCATCGATGCCCTGGCGCATCTGGCCTGGCCGGGTTTGCCGAACTATCGGGCGCTGTTCCATTTCGAGCACAACCTGATGGCCGATTATCGCTTTATCAAAAGCGCGGTCGAGGCCGGCGTAAAGCAGGTTCTGGTCACCGGTACCTGCTTCGAATATGGCATGCAAAGCGGCCCGCTCAGTGAAACAACCGAGCCACGCCCGAGTAATCCGTACGGTCTGGCGAAACACACGCTGCACCTGTTTCTGCAGAATCTGCAGCAGGAACGGCCGTTCACCCTGCAATGGGCGCGGTTGTTCTATCTGCACGGCGCAGGACAGAACCCCAACAGCCTGCTCGCGGCACTGGACCGGGCGATCGATGCCGCTGAGCCGTCATTCAACATGTCGGCCGGTGAGCAGTTGCGCGATTTTCTGCCGATCGAAAAGGCAGCCGGTTACCTCGCCGCAATCGTGCAAAAACCGCATTTCAACGGTGTGATCAATTGCGCCAGCGGCCTAGCGGTTTCGGTGCGTTCGCTGGTTGAGCAGCGTCTACGCGAACGCGACGCGACGATCGAATTGAACCTTGGTCATTACCCTTATCCGAGCCACGAACCGCTGGCGTTCTGGGCGGTGACCGAGCGCTTGCAACAGTTACTGGGAGAGCCGCAATGAGGCACGAGTTGTATCGGGTCACCGACCTGCCGGTGTTGCAGAATCGCACCTTTGCCGACGCGGATTCGGCGCAGGCGTCGGCAAGTGCCGACATGCTGTTGGTGCAGGACGAGCACAGCGGTCTGATCTTCAATGCTGCGTTCGATGCCGACAAGCTCAACTACGACGCCGATTACCAGAACGAGCAGGCGCATTCCGGCCAGTTCCAGAAGCACTTGAACGACGTCGAAGGCATTATCGCCAGGCACTTCAAGGGCCGGGAATTGATCGAGGTCGGTTGCGGCAAGGGCTATTTCCTCGAACTGCTCAAGGGCCTGGGCTACTCGATCACCGGCATTGACCCGGCTTACGAAGGCGAGAACGCCGACGTGATCAAGGCACCGTTCACCCGTGGCCTGGGGCTGGCCGCCGATGCCATCGTTCTGCGCCATGTGCTGGAGCATATCCAGGACCCGGTGAGCTTCCTCGCCGTGATCGCCGAGGCCAATCAGGGCGGGCAGATCTACATCGAGGTGCCGTGCTTCGACTGGATTCTCGAACACAAGGCCTGGTTCGACCTGTTCTATGAGCACGTCAATTACTTCCGCCTCGATGACCTGCGCCGTCTGTTCGGCAGCGTGCACGAGGCTGGTCATCTGTTCGGTGGCCAATACCTGTACATCGTCGCTGACCTGGCAACCTTGCGCCTGACTCCGCAGCAACCGGTGCCGCGCCTGACGTTGCCGGATGGCTTCACCGCCAGCCTCGACCGCGCGGTGCAGATCATTCAGTCCGCCCCCGAGCAGGGCTCGGCGATCTGGGGCGCTTCGTCCAAAGGCGTGATCTATTCGCTGTTCCTGCAACGTGCCGGTGTCGCGGTGGACCGCGTCGTCGATATCAACCCGGCCAAGCAGGGGCGCTATCTGCCGTTGAGCGGTGCGCGGGTGTCGTCGCCGCAAGAGGCGATGGATGCGCTGCCCGAAGGCGCCAACCTGTTTGTGATGAATTCCAATTACCTCGAAGAGATCAAGCGGATGACCGGTGGACGCTACGTCTATCACGCCGTCGACAGCGCTTCGTTCCAGTGACCCTTGAGATGACCAACATGACCGACTACAGCATCAACCAAGCCTTCGAAGCCGAGTGCCGCGAGCAGATCGCCCAACAGGGTGATGACCCGAAACTGACCGGCCTGGCCCGCGATTTCTTCAACGAATCGGCCCGGCACAAATACAGCTACCACTTCTCCTGGATGGGCCGCCCGATCATCCAGCTGCCGCAAGACATGATGGCCATGCAGGAGATCATCTGGCAGGTCAAACCGGACCTGGTCATCGAATGCGGCATCGCCCATGGCGGTTCGATCATTTACTACGCCTCGTTGCTGGAGCTGCAAGGCCACGGCGAAGTGCTGGGCATCGATCTCGATATCCGTGCGCACAACCGCGAAGCGATCGAAAGCCATCCGATGGCCAAGCGCATCAAGATGATCGAAGGCTCGAGCATCGATGCAGGCATCGCCGCCCAGGTGCAAGCGGCGGCCAAGGGCAAGAAAGTCATTCTGGTGCTCGACTCCAACCACACCCACGATCACGTCCTCGAAGAGCTGCGTCTCTACGCGCCGCTGGTGTCGGTCGACAGCTATTGCGTGGTGATGGACACCGTGGTCGAAGACATGCCGGCCGATTTCTTCCCGGATCGTCCGTGGGGCCCGGGTGACAACCCGAAAACCGCCGTCTGGAAATACCTGGAAGAAAACCAGGATTTCGAGATCGACCGGCAGTTGCAGAACAAGCTGCTGATCACCGTGGCGCCGGATGGCTATCTGCGCCGCGTTCGTTAATTCGCAACATCCCCAAAGCGTTATCTCGGCGAGTCGCCGGTTGTGGAGAGAAGTTATGCAAGGCAAGTACAGTTCTGCACTGACGCTACCGCTCAACGAGTTGTTGACGGTGGTGCTGATTACTCACAATCGACCGGCGTTCCTGCGCCGTGCGGTGAAGTACTACAGCAGCTTGCCCTGCCGGATCATGGTGCTCGACTCCACGCCGGAACGTCCGGAAGGCGATTTTTCCGCCGTCGATTATCATCACGTGCCGCAATTCGCCTACTGGGGTATGCAGGCCAAACTGGCCTATGGCGTCGAGCAACTGACCACGCCCTATATGGTGCTGGCGGCGGATGACGATTTCATCGTGTTCGATTCGCTCTGCGAGTCTGTCGGCTTTCTTCAGGTCAATCGTGACTACGGCATGTGTCATGGCTATTGCCTGATGTACCTGGCGAAGGCCGATGGCGTGAACTACTACCGCCGCGACAAGAAGGTTCAGGAAGACTATTGCTCCGAGCGCGCGCAGGACCGCGTCATTGACTACATGAGTCAGTACATTCCGCCATTTTACGCGGTGACCCGTACCGACCTGATGAAAACCTGGCACTCGACATTGCCGCCGGGGACCAGTTTTCAATGGCAGGAAATCGGTCACGTGTATTTCCTGCTGGCCAGCGCCAAGGCACGGATCCTGCCAATTCCTTATGTGGTGCGTGAGATCAACTACGGCGTTTCCGATCACAATACCGATGTGTATCACTCGCTGACCTATCTTGATGCGAAGTCAGTCGCCGAACGAGAGGCGTTCGCCGATTTCCTCGTCTCGCTGCCTACCGGTATTCAAAACCTCGATGCAGGGCAGGCCAAGGCATTTGTTCTGGAGAGCTTTGCGGCGATGGCCGAGAGTCTGGCGGTCCGTCGGGCGTTGACTGCCGAGCTGATTTTCGAGTCGACCTGGAATCAGCAATTGCGCCGGCCTGATCGGCGTTTCGGCCCACTGCAGTACGTCGAGATGCCGTTCTACAACCAGGCGTTTTTCGATCTTCTGGAACAGTTTGAATTCATGATGCACACCCTGCCGGCGGGCCGCCTTCAGCTGGAAGGGCTGGAAGGCGTATGGACGCGTCAGGCGCATCTGCTCCAGGCGCGCAATAACGATACGCCGGAGAGTGTGATCGACCGGTTGTGGCAGGCGCATGATCTGAATGCGTTCAATCAGGTCGTTGCCAAGCGTCTGGCCGCGCAAATGCAAGTGCTCGGTGACGAGACGGCGGCGCAAATGCATGAATGGATCGCCCGCCTCGAGGCACTGACGGTCGACGATCATCAGCTCACGTTCGACAAGATGCAATCGGGACGTTTGTTGAATTGGCTGGCTGCACGCGCACCGGCCATCGAGCAGCTCGAGTCGATCAGCCAGCACGTGGCTGCTGAAGGGGGTGGCCCGCAGTTCGGTATCTTCCTGCTTGATCTGGACAACGACATCGACAAGTTGCAGGTGTCGCTCGACAGCCTGGTCGAGGGGCACTGCAAAGCATTCAGGATTGTCGTGTTCACCACCGGTGAAGCGCCGGCAGCGACCACTGCGCAGAACACCTTGCACTTTGTCCGTGTCACGCCCGGCAATCTCGTCGACAAACTCAACCAGAGCGCTCAGCAGTCGCCGAGCGACTGGCTGATGTTGGCTCAGGCCGGTGATGAGTTCACCGCCAGCGGCCTGTTGCGCGCCAGCCTTGAACTGATGGCTGCCCAAGGTGTGCGTGCTGTCGCCACCGATGAAATACAGCGCAAGGAAAACGGTGCGCTGGTCGACGTGTTCCGCCCCGGTTTCAATCTGGATCTGCTGCAAAGCGTGCCGTCACTGATGGCGCGCCATTGGTTGATCCGGCGCCAGGTGCTGCTCGAGGTTGGCGGGTATCAGGCCGATTTCAGCAAGGCGCTGGAATTCGATCTGTTGTTGCGCATCATCGAGCAGGGAGGCCTCGACGGCCTCGCGCATCTCGACGAGCCGCTGTTGATCACCGAGCGGGCGCCGCTGGAGGAAAACACCCACGAACGCCTGGCATTGCTGCGCCATCTCGGCAATCGCGGCTACAAGGCCAAGGTTACTTCGCAGACGCCGGGCACCTGGCAGATCGATTATCGCCACACCGAGCAGCCACTGGTTTCGATCATCGTGCCGGTCATCGATGATTTGCCGGCGCTGCGTCGCTGCCTGGAAGGCGTGCTTTTGCGGACCCGTTACAGCCGCTATGAAGTGCTGCTGGCAGCCAACGCCAATCAGTCGGCAGCCGTCAATGACTGGCTGGGCACGCTGCGCCATGCCAAGGTCAACGTGTTGCGTGCCGATCAGCCGTTGAGCGAGGTCGCGTTGTACAACGCCGCCAGCGAGCAGGCCCAGGGCGATTATCTGGTGTTGCTGGCCGCTGACAGTGAAGTGGTCAATCCGAACTGGATCGACTCGCTACTCAATCACGCTCAGCGTCCGGAAGTCGGGATCGTCGGTGCCAAGCTAGTCGACCGCGACGGCAAGGTCTCGCACGCCGGTTTGATTCTGGGTCTGAACGATGGCGTGGGCTCACCCTTCGTCGGCGAGAAACACAAGGCCGAGGGTTACATGCAGCGTCTGGTGGCCGAGCAAAATTATTCGGCTGTCTCCAGGGTCTGCATGATGGTGCGCAAAGAGCTCTATAGCGCCTTGGGCGGGCTGGATGAAGCGACTTTTGCTGAAGGTTTCGCCGATGTCGACCTGTGCCTCAAGGCCGGTCAGTCCGGTTACCTCACCGTGTGGACGCCTCTGGTGCAAGTGCTGCACAACGGCGAGCTGGCACAGCAGCCAGCGGCACTGGCGACGCTGCGTGAAAAATGGCCCGACGCCTTCGCGCACGACCCGGCCTACAACGCCAACCTGGCCCTGACCGGCAAAGGTTTTACCCTGGGCGAAAGTGCCCCGATCAACTGGGCACAGTTGCTCGCTTAAGCTCGCCGGACAGGAATCAGAACATGTTCAACGGTAAATCGATCTTCATCTCCGGCGGCACCGGCTCGTTCGGGCGCAACTTCATCCGTCGCTTGCTGGAGCAATACCAGCCCAAGCGCGTGGTGGTGTTCTCCCGCGACGAGCTGAAACAGTACGAGATGCAGCAGACGTTCAACGCGCCGTGCATGCGCTATTTCATCGGCGACGTGCGTGACGCTGATCGCTTGCGGCAGGCCATGCGCGGCATTGACTACGTGGTGCATGCCGCCGCGCTCAAGCAAGTGCCGGCTGCGGAATACAACCCGACCGAATGCATTCGCACCAACGTCAATGGCGCGGAAAACATCATCGCCGCGGCCATCGACAACGGGGTGAAAAAAGTCGTGGCGTTGTCCACCGACAAAGCAGCCAGCCCGATCAATCTGTACGGCGCGACAAAGTTGCTCTCGGACAAACTGTTCGTCGCCGCCAATAACATTGCCGGCGAGCAGCAGACCCGCTTTGCCGTGGTGCGTTACGGCAATGTCGCCGGTTCGCGCGGCTCCGTGGTGCCGTTTTTCAGTAAGCTGATCGCCGATGGCGCGCAGGAGCTGCCGATCACCGACGAGCGCATGACGCGTTTCTGGATCACCCTCGACCACGGCGTGCAATTCGTCCTCGACAGCTTCGCGCGGATGCACGGCGGCGAAGTGTTCGTGCCGAAGATTCCGTCGATCCGCATTGTCGATCTGGCGCGTGGCATGGCTGAGCATCTGCCGCACAAGAACGTCGGCATTCGTCCCGGCGAAAAGCTGCATGAGCTGATGGTGCCGCTGGACGATGCGCGCATGACTCTGGAATTTGAAGATCACTACACGATTCAGCCATCGATTCGCTTCACCAGCGTCGATGTCGATTTTGCCGTCGACAAACTCGGCGAGCGTGGGCGCACGGTGAGCGAAGATTTTGAGTACCGCTCCGACACCAACCCGCAGTTTCTCTCGGTCGGGCAGATCGCCGACCTGCACGCGAAACTCTCGGCATGATCCCCTACGGTCGGCAAAGCCTCGATCAGGCGGACATCGATGCAGTGGTCGCGGTGCTGCAATCGGACTGGCTGACCCAAGGGCCGACCATCGAACGCTTCGAACAGGCAATGGCCGCACGTTGCCAAGCCGATTTCGCCGTGGCGGTGTGCAACGCCACCGCCGCGCTGCATATCGCCTGTCTGGCGGCGGGGCTGGGGCCGGGCGATCGTTTGTGGACCACGCCGAACACCTTTCTCGCCTCGGCCAACTGCGGGCGCTATTGCGGCGCTGAGGTCGATTTCGTCGACATCGATCCGCTGACCTGGAACCTCGACGCGGTGGTGCTGGCGGCGAAGCTGGAACAGGCCGAGCGCGACGGCACGTTGCCCAAAGTGCTGGTCGCGGTGGCGTTCTCCGGGCAGAGCTGTGACATGCGGCGCATCGCCGAACTGGCTGAGCGCTATAACTTCACCGTGATCGAGGATGCCTCGCACGCCGTCGGCGCCAGCTATGGCGGGCGCCCGGTCGGGTGCGGCGAATTTGCCGCGATGACGGTGTTCAGTTTCCATCCGGTGAAGATCATCACCAGCGCCGAGGGCGGCATGGTCCTGACCAATCGCCCGCACCTGGCCGAGCGTCTGCAACGCCTGCGCAGCCATGGCATGACCCGCGATGCGCAGCAGATGACCGAGCCCAGTCACGGGCCTTGGTACTACCAGCAGATCGAGCTGGGCTTCAATTATCGGATCACTGATCTGCAAGCGGCGCTGGGCCTGTCACAGTTGGATAAACTGGACGGATTCATCGCCCGGCGCCGCGAACTGGCGGCGCGCTATGATCGCTTGCTGGCGTATTTGCCGGTGACGTTGCCGAGCCCGCAGGAAGAGGCGGAGTCTGCCTGGCACCTGTATGTGGTGCGCTTGCAGACCGAGCGCATCAGCCTCAGTCATCGTCAGGTCTTCGAAGGGTTGCGCGCCGCCGGTATCGGCGTGAATCTGCACTACATTCCCGTGCACTTGCAGCCTTACTATCGCGACCTGGGTTTTGCCGAGAGTGATTTCCCCGAGGCTGAACGCTATTACGCTCAAGCCATCAGCTTGCCGCTGTATCCCTTGCTGACTGATGAGCAGCAGGATCATGTAGTCGAGCAACTGCGGCGACTGACCGAAGAATGACCGCTGCGGCGGTGGACGAGACTGTGCAATGCGCGATCTGAGCGAGCAGGAAAGGTTCTGGCAGGGTGAGTTCGGCAACCAGTACGTTGAGCGCAACGTAGGCCAGGCGTTGGTGGCGGGCAATCTAGGGTTCTTCGCCAAAGCGCTGAGCCGCGCGGGGCGTGTCGACAGCCTGCTGGAGCTGGGCACCAACGCCGGCAACAATTTGCAGGCACTGCGTCAGCTATTGCCGCGTTGCGAACTGTTCGGGGTCGAGATCAACGAAACCGCGTGCGCGCAGGCGCAGGCGCTGGACATTGCGCAGATCTGGCACGGCTCGTTGTTCGATTTTGCCGGCGAGCGTCGCTACGATCTGACCCTGAGCAAAGGCGTGCTGATCCATCTGGCTCCCGAGCTGTTGCCGCGCGCCTATGCGCAGCTTTACGAGCTGAGTCAGCGCTACATCCTGATCGCCGAGTATTACAATCCGGCGCCGGTGGAAATCGCCTACCGTGGCAACAGCGGCAAGCTGTTCAAACGTGATTTCGCCGGGGAAATGCTCGACCGCCATGCTGACTTGCAGTTGGTCGATTATGGCTTCGTCTATCACCGTGATCGGCAGTTTTCGGCCGACGACATCACTTGGTTTCTGTTGGAAAAACGCCCTTGAGCAACGTCGCAATCATCCCCGCCCGAGGCGGGAGCAAGCGCATCCCGCGCAAGAATCTCTTGCCGTTCGATGGCGTGCCGATGATTGCCCGCTCGATCCGCACGGCGCTGGATTCAGGATTGTTCGAGCAGGTCGTGGTCAGCACCGACGATGTCGAGATTGCCGAGGTCGCGAGGGCGCACGGTGCGCAGGTACCGTTCATGCGCCCGGCCGATCTGGCCGATGATTTCACCGGCACGGCGACGGTCATCGCGCATGCGCTGGAGCAGTTGCCGACCTTCGATTTTGCCTGCTGCATTTACGCCACTGCGCCGCTGTTGCAGGTGCGCTATCTGCGTCAGGGTTTCGAGCTGCTGGAGCAGCATCCTGATCGATCATTCGCGTTCTCGGTTTGCGATTTCGCGTTTCCGGTGCAGCGTGCGCTGACCGTAGACGGGGAGGGCGCCTTGACGGCGTTATATCCCGAGTTTCGCAATACCCGCTCGCAGGACCTGCCCGAGGCGTATCAGGATGCCGGGCAGTTTTACTGGGGGCGCAGCGCGGCGTGGTTGCGCGGTGACGTGCTGTATTCGCCAGCCAGCCTGCCGGTGATCCTGCCGCGCTACTTGGTTCAGGACATCGACACGCCCGAAGACTGGAAACGCGCCGAATACCTGTACGCGGCGCTCAAGGCCGGCGGAGAACTGACATGAGAGTGCTGATCCGCGCCGACGCTTCGCCGACCATTGGCAGCGGCCACATCGCCCGTTGCCTGACCCTGGCGCGGGTGCTGCGCCAGCAGGGCAGCCATGTTGTGTTTGCCTGCCGGCGGTTGCCCGGGCATCGACTGGATGCCTTGAGTGCCGAGGGCTTCGAGACCTTCACGCTGCCCGAGCGCTATCGCGATGAAGACCCGCTGCAGGCCATCGAATCGATGCTGCCGTGGCAATTCGACATCGATGCGCTAGGCCAGCGTCTGGACGGTCAGGCGGAGTTCGACTGGATCATCGTCGACCATTACGGCCTCGACCATCACTGGCAAACCGCGGCGCGGCGCTGGGCGCATCGCATCGCGGCGGTGGACGATCTGGCCACGCGGCGCTACAGCGTCGATCTGCTGCTCAATCAGAATCTCTCGGGTCTGAGCGAAAACTACGCGCCGCTGCTGCCGGCGGGATGCCGAACCTTGCTCGGCCCACGCTATGCGATGTTGCGCGAGGAATTCGACTGCGCGGCAATCGATATCAAACCGACGGCGCGCCGGGTATTGGTCAACTTCGGCGGCTTCGATGCGGCGATGCAGACCCACCATGCGATGCTCGCCCTGGCCGATTTCAACGAACTGCAAGTGGACTTCGTTGCCGGCGCCGACAACCCGGCGTGGGCACAAATGCAGGCGCTGGCCGAGACGCGGCCGAACTGGCGCCTGCACAGTTTTGTCAGCGGTTTTTATCAGCGCATGACCGAAGCCGATCTGTTCATCGGCGCGGGCGGCGGTACCAGTTGGGAGCGTGCGGCGCTCGGGTTGCCAACGATCTGCATCGCGGTGTCGAACAATCAGCAGGCCAACGGTGAGGCCATGGCCGCTGCGGGCGCGCATGTGTTTCTCGGCGCCCGTGAGCAAGCCAGCGTTGAGCAATTGCGCGATGCGGTCGGCTTCGTTGCCAATAATTTTTATCTGCGCCAGGGCCTGGCCGAACGCTCGCGACAACTGGTCGATGGCCGCGGAGCCGAGCGCGTTGCAGCAGCATTGGCCGGGGCGGTGCTGAAGCTGCGCCCGGCAACGCTGGACGATGCGCAGTTGCTGTTCGACGGGCGCAATGCCGAAGCGGTGCGGCGCGGGTCGCTGGATTCCAGCGTGATCGACTGGCCGCAGCATCTGGACTGGCTGACGGCGAGTCTGCGCAATCCGCAGCGGCTGTTGTTGATTGCCGAGGCCGACCACGGTGCCGTCGGTGTCGTGCGTTATGACCTGCGCGGGTCTGACGCTGAAGTGTCGCTGTATCTGCTTGAGGGGCGCATCGGCCTGGGCTGGGGCAGGGCGCTGCTGGCTCGGGGCGAGGCGTTCGTCACGATGCACTGGCCGCAACTGCAAGCCATCACCGCTCGGGTTTTGCCGGGCAATGCGCCCTCGTTGAATCTGTTTCGTGACGCCGGCTTCAGCCAGGAGGCCTGCGTGTTCAACCGTGTTCTGAAGGATCAATCGCATGACTAGCTTCAAGATTGGCAATCGCTCGATCGGTGCCGATGCGCCGCCGTTCATCATTGCCGAGATGAGCGGCAACCATAACCAGTCGCTTGAGGTCGCCCTGCAGATCGTCGAGGCCGCTGCCAAGGCCGGGGCGCATGCCTTGAAGCTGCAAACCTATACCGCCGAGACCATGACCCTGGACCTGTCCGAAGGTGAATTTTTCATCAAGGATCCGGGCAGCCTGTGGGCTGGCACCTCGCTGTATGAGCTGTACGAAAAAGCCCACACGCCGTGGGAATGGCACGCGCCGATCTTCGCCCGCGCCAAAGAGTTGGGAATGCTCGCGTTCTCGACACCGTTCGATGACAGCGCGGTGGATTTTCTCGAAAGCCTCGATGTGCCGGCCTACAAGATCGCCAGTTTCGAAAACACCGACCTGCCGCTGATTCGTCGTGTGGCGGCGACCGGCAAGCCGTTGATCATTTCCACCGGCATGGCCAGCATCGCCGAACTGGATGAAAGCGTGCGGGCCGCTCGCGAAGCCGGCTGCAAGGATCTGGTGCTGCTCAAGTGCACCAGCACCTATCCGGCGACCCCGCTCAACAGCAACGTGCGCACGATCCCGCATCTGCGGGAACTGTTCGGTTGTGAGGTCGGGCTGTCCGACCACTCGATGGGCGTCGGTGTTTCGGTGGCAGCGGTGGCGCTGGGTGCGACGGTGGTCGAAAAACATTTCACCCTCGACCGTTCAGCCGGTGGCGTTGACGCCAGTTTCTCCCTGGAACCTTCAGAGATGGCCAGCCTGGTGGTGGAAACCGAGCGTGCCTGGCAAGCCATGGGCGAGGTGCATTACGGCGTCACCGAGGCCGAGCGCAAGTCGCTGGTGTATCGGCGCTCGCTGTATGTCACCGCCGACATGGCCGCCGGTGACACCTTCAGTCGCGACAATCTGCGCGCGATTCGCCCGGGTCTCGGTCTGCCGCCCAAGCACACCGACGCCGTCCTCGGCCGCCGCGCCCGCGCGCCGATCAAGCGTGGCACGCCGCTGGATTGGTCGCTGCTCGAATAAGCCGATCTGCACCGATTCGGCTAAATAGCGTGACCTGCGAGTCATAACGCGCATCTTCACTGTATTGTATTGATCGGGGAGATGGCGCCTGGCCCGTTTGCGGTTCCAGTGATAGCCCTTTGCGCTCCCCGTGGCTGCCCGTTGTGGCGGCCATTTGCTGTTTGTCGGCGCCCCTCGAAATCCTTGCGAGCGGTGGTCTTGGGCTGTTTTTTATTGGGAAGCCGTAATGATTGGCATAAAAAGCATTGCGAGCTACGTTCCTGTAGCCGGCGTGGACAATTACGCACAAGGTGCAAAATTCGAGAAGGATGAAGAGTTCATCCTTGGCAAGATCGGCTCGGCGTTCCTGCCGCGCAAAGATGCTGAACAGGAAACCTCCGACCTGTGCGTGGAAGCGGCCAATGCGCTGTTTGCCAGCAACCCGGAACTCAAACGTGAATCGATCGACGCGCTGATCGTCGTCACCCAGAATGGCGACGAAGAAGGCCTGCCGCACACCGCAGCGATCGTGCAGGACAAGCTGGGTCTGCCAACAAACGTAGCGGCGTTCGACATTTCCCTGGGCTGCTCCGGTTATGTCTATGGCATCTACGCGATCAAGGGCTTCATGGAAGCCGCCGGCCTGAAAAACGGCCTGCTGATCACCGCTGACCCGTATTCGAAAATCGTCGACCCGGAAGACCGCAACACCACCATGCTGTTTGGCGACGCCGCCACTGCAACCTGGATGGGCGAAGACCCGACCTGGGCGCTGGGCAAGGCCAAGTTCGGCACGGACGGTTCCGGCGCACCGCACTTGAAAGTCACCGACGGCGTGTTCTTCATGAACGGGCGCCAGGTGTTCAACTTTGCCCTGCTCAAAGTCCCCGCTCACTTGCACGAACTGCTCGATGACTCCGGCCTCAAGTCCGATGACATCGATGCGTTCTGCATTCACCAGGGCAGCGCGGCGATCGTCGATGCCGTGGCGCGACGTTTCGAAGGTGAGCCGGAGAAGTTCATCAAGGACATGGTCGAGACCGGTAACACCGTGTCGTCGAGCATTCCGTTGCTGCTGGAAAAACACGCGCTCGATTCGCAATGGCAGCGGGTCGCGCTGAGCGGCTTCGGTGTCGGTCTGTCGTGGGGTTCGGCGATCATCTATCGTCCCTGATCGACACAAAAACAGCGGATACAAAAATAGCGTTCAAGGTTAACCTTGAACGCTATTTTTTTGCCTGATACGGAGCGCGAGGCGCCATGAGCGAGTTTTTCCAAGCCAATGCCCAAGTGTTGCAGCGGCGCTGGCCGGCGCTGTTCGCGCGCTTGCAGGCCGAGGACGGCGCAGGCGTTGCCGCAGTACTGGTGCACGGGCTCGGCTCGACGCTGAGCATCAATGGCGTGCAACTGACCAGCCGCCATGACCGCCTGCATGAGGCGCGGATACAGGCGGCGAGCCTTCCGGAAAAACCGCAACTGCATGTCTATGGCACCGGGTTGGGCGATTTGCCCGGTGTGCTGCTCGCGCGTGCCGGTCTTGAGCGCTTGTACGTGCATATCCTCAATGGCGCACTGTTCGCACTGGTGCTGCAACTGCTCGATCAGCGCCATTGGCTGGACGATCCGCGCGTCGAGTTGTTTTACGCCGATGAGCATGCTGACTTCTTCACGCCGTTTTTCGCCTTGCCTGCCGAGTTGCTGCTGGCCGATGACGCTAATGCGAAGATCCGTGATCGGCTGGTCAATGAAATTCACCTGACGTTCAACAACCGTGAGTTCGATCCGCAGTCAGCGCAGATCCAGCAGCGCTTGCAGGAATGCCTGCCGGTGTTGCTCGGCGATGCCGATGTGGCGCAACTGTTCGGTAGCTGCGCCGGGCGGGAAATCTATGTGATTGCCACCGGGCCGAGTCTGGAGCAGCACTTCGCAAGTCTGGCGGCGATCCGCGAACGTGCCGAGCGGCCTCTGTTCATTTGTGTAGACACCGCTTATCGCCCGCTGCGCGAGCACGGGATCGCGCCTGACCTTGTGGTGAGCATCGATCAGCGCATCGGCTTCCGGCATCTGCCTTTTGAGCAGTCCGATGGCATCCCGCTGGTGTATCTGCCGATGAGCGATCCGACCGTACTGCAGGCGTGGAAGGGCAAACGTTATGGCGGCTATTCCGCGAGCCCGATCTATGCGGACTTACGTGAGCGCTACCCGCGCGGCCAGTTGCACGTCGGCGGCAGCGTGATTCATCCGGCGGTGGATCTGGCGGTGAAGATGGGCGCTGCGACGATCACCCTGTTTGGCGCTGACTTCGCTTTCCCGATGAACAAGACTCACGCCGGCTGGGATGACGGCGATCTCGGGCCACCGGTGAGTCAGGCGCGGCACTGGGTGCGCGACGGCCACGGGCAGCGGGTCAGTACGCAGCTGAACTTTCGCGGATATCTGTGTGTGCTGGAGCGCTACATCGCTGCGCATCCACAGGTCGAGTTTCTCAACAGCAGTCGATCCGGGGCATTGATCGCCGGAACCGCGTTCAACCCGGAGTTCGTGCAATGAATGCCCTGAGCCACTGCATGAAACAGTGCCGCGACACTGCAGCGCTGTTTCGCCTGGGCCGTGATGTCGAAGCGGCGCTGGGCATGGTCGATGTCTTCGAATATGCCCAGCAGTGCCTGGCGTCTGCCTCTGTAGAGGCTCAGCAACAGTGGGCGCAGGTGTTGACGCAGATGTTCGAATGTCAGGAGCGTCAGGACTGGCTGGCCCTGGCCGATTATATGGAGTACGAACTGGTCGAACTGCTGGAAAGTGCTGCGGCCTGAACAGGCCGATGGCGCTGGCCCGCCGCTTTGCGCGGCAGGCGGTTTTATGACGTCAGTTTTTCGCGGTTGGAGGGCGTCTAAGTCTTTGTTTTCTAGGGGGTGGCGTGGTGATGGCAAAATTTTTTCAAAAAGCCCTCAAGCAACCTGCAAACCCGACGATAACTATTACGAAGGTTCTCTAGGCCATACCCGGCGGTTGCCAGGGCCGGAAGCCGCAGTACCCAACCAACGAGGAATTCGTCATGGCTTTAACAGTAAACACCAACACCACATCGTTGAACGTTCAGAAAAACCTGAACCGCGCTTCCGACGCTCTGTCGACTTCGATGCAACGCCTGTCTTCCGGCCTGAAAATCAACAGCGCTAAAGACGACGCTGCCGGCCTGCAGATCTCCAACCGTATGTCCTCGCAGATCCGCGGTAACACCCAGGCCATCCAGAACGCCAACGACGGTATCTCCGTTGCCCAGACCGCTGAAGGCGCTCTGCAAGCGACTACCGACATCCTGCAGCGTATGCGTGAACTGGCTGTTAAAGCCCGTAACGGTACCAACGGCACTGCTGACCAGACCGCTACCAACGCTGAATTCGCTCAGATGTCCGACGAGATCACCCGTATCTCGGCTTCGACCAACCTGAACGGCAAAAACCTGCTGGACGGTTCGGCTGGTACTGTGACCCTGCAAGTGGGTGCAAACACCGGTTCGGCTAACCACATCGACCTGGTACTGAGCTCCAAGTTCGACGCCGTCAGCCTGTCTGTTGGCAGCGGCACTGTGGTACTGACCGGCGCCAGCCCTTCTGACGCTGCCGTTGCCATCGACAGCGCGATCACTGCAATCGACGCAGCTATCGCTAACATCGGTGCAACCCGTGCCAGCCTGGGTGCTTCGCAAAACCGTCTGACCAGCACCATCCAGAACCTGCAGAACATCACTGAAAACACCACCGCTGCTCAGGGTCGTGTACAGGACACCGACTTCGCCGCTGAAACTGCTAACCTGACCAAGCAGCAGACTCTGCAGCAAGCTTCGACCTCCGTACTGGCCCAAGCCAACCAACTGCCTTCCGCTGTACTGAAGCTGCTTCAGTAATTCGGATCGAGTTTAAGCGGGGGAGTGCGCTTGTCGTGCTCTCTCGCTTTTTTACGTTAAGAGGTGATGGGCATGGACATGAGCGTAAAGCTTAACGTGTCTTATCCGGCTCCCAAGCCAGTGACACCGGTTGCTGACAAACCGTCAGAGCTGCCTAAAGTCCAAAAGACTGAAGCACCGGTCGCTGCCAAGGATCAGGATTCGGACGGCGCCAAGTTGAAACTGGCGGTGCAAGAGATCGAAAAGTTCGTCCAGTCGATCAAGCGTAATCTGGAGTTCTCGATTGACGAGCATTCCGGCAAAGTCATCGTCAAGGTGATCGCAAGCGAGACAGGTGAAGTCGTTCGACAGATTCCTTCCGCCGAAGCCCTCAAGCTGGCGGACAGCCTCGCCAACGCAAGTCACGTGTTGTTCGACGCCAAAGTCTGATAAATGGCATGAATAGTGTTTGTTCGTTCCCAAGACGCCTTTAACGGTCAAAAGAATGGCAACAATCTGAAGGGAGATGCACATGGCAAGTCCAATTCTACCGGGTTCCGGACTGGGTTCTGGCCTGGACATCGGCGCGATCGTGACTGCGCTGGTCAACGCCGACAAGTCTGCCAAGCAGACACAGATCGATACCGCGACCAAAACCAACAGCCTGAAGATTTCCGGCGTCGGTTCGCTGAAAAGTGCATTGGCGGCATACCAGAAAGCAATGGGTGATCTGAACAAGGCAACGAGCCCGGCGTTTGCCGGTTTTACTGCGACTTCGGACACGCCGACTGTTGTCGGTGCCACATCGGATAAAACCGCCGTACCGGGTACGTATAGCGTCGTTGTGAAAAATCTGGCCACCGGCTCGAAAGTCGCCAGTGCCGCCTTCGCCGGCGGGGCCGCCAGTGCCATTCCGAGTGGTACTCTGAAAATCAGTCAGAATGGCATTGATTACAATGTCGCGATTCCGGCCAATGCCACCTTGCAGTCCACGCGCGATGCGATCAACACCGCGCAGGCCAGCAACGGTATTTCGGCCAACATCGTGACCGACAGCACCGGTTCGTCGCGACTGGTGCTCAGCTCGAACAAGACGGGTGCCGGCATGGACCTGAAGGTCAGCGGGATCGCTGGTCTGGAGATCGATGGCACCCAGGAAATGGGCAGCAGCCCGGCGGCCGGTGCGTCCGGTGCTGTCGGTAAGCTGGCGATGGATGCCAGTCTGACCATCGACGGCCTGGCCGTTACCAGCAAGACCAATACCGTGACCGGTGCAATCAGCGGCATGACCCTGAATCTGGTCACCGCAAGTCCAGTCGTCGGTGGCGTGGCAACACCGTCTACCGTGTCGGTCGCTACCAATACCGCCGGGATTCAGACGTCGCTGCAGTCGTTCATCGACTCCTATAACACCTTGAAGAAAACCATCGACACCTTGTCCAAGGCAACGCCGGACGCGGATGGCAATCTGACCGTTTCGGCAGCGTTCACGGGTGACGCTCTGCCGCGTTCGCTGATGGCGGACGTGCGCGCTCAGTTGACCGATCCAGGGGCGGGCGGAGCAGGGCAATTGTCCGTACTGTCGCAGATGGGTGTGTTGACTGACAGCAAGACTGGTTTGCTCACGCTCGACACTGCCGTGTTCAACAAGCGTATGGAAACCCCGGGCATGGCTGGCCAGGTCCAGCAATTGTTCAGCGGTACCGACGCGAAAAACGGTCTGTTGGCACGCATGAGCGCGGCGGTCGATCCCTACGTCAAGACGGGCGGGCTGCTCGATCAGCGCAGTTCCAATCTGACCAATCTGACGAGCAGCTTGCAGAAGCAGCAGGTGGCGCTCGACTTGCGCGTCGCCAACCTGACCACGACGTTGACCGCCAAGTACAACGCCATGGATTTGCTGGTCGGCCAGATGAAAGCGACGGCGAGCAACATCACCTCGTTCTTCAGCTCGCTGAATGCTCAGCAGTCCGCGAAGTAACGGTTGGTAACGACAAAAACCCGGCTACGCTAGCTCAGCGTGTGCCGGGTTTTTGTCTTTTGATCTAAAGTTTTCAGGCTCGTTGGCGATACACTGGTTATACGAGTCATTGTGGCAAATGAGGTAGAACATGAACCCGATGTTAGCCCTTCGGCAGTATCAGAAAGTCGGTGCCCATGCGCAGACATCCGAAGCGAGCCCGCACCGTCTGGTGCAAATGTTGATGGAAGGTGGCCTGGCCCGTATCGCTCAGGCCAAAGGCGCCATCGAGCGCAAGGACATTCCTGGCAAGTGCACTTCGATCAGCAAGGCGATCGGCATTGTCAGCGGTCTGCGCGAAGGTCTCGACCTGGAAAACAACGCCGAAGCGCTGGCCGACCTGGATGGCCTGTACATTTACATGATGAAGCGTCTCGCCGAGGCGAACATCAGCAGTGACCCGCGCATTCTCGACGAGGTTGCCGGCTTGCTGAGCACGGTCAAGGAAGGCTGGGACGCCATCGCGCCTGTGCCTGCTCCGCAGTTCTGAAGGAGAGCGTCATGAGTCTTGTATTGCAGCGAATTGCCGATACCCGTGAAGCGCTGGTCGGTGCTCTGGCCGAACGCAATTGGGAAGCCATCGGCGAGTTGGATCTGGCGTGCCGGTCCTGCATGGAAGACGTCATGGCGGAAGCCTCGCTGGACGAAGTCGCCTTGCGAGACAACCTCGAAGAGCTGCTGTTCGTTTACAAGGAGCTTCTCGAAGTGGCCATGGGCGAGCGGCAGGCGATAGCCAACGAGATGTCGCAGATCACCCAAGCGCAAAAAGCGGCCAAGGTTTACCATCTGTTTGGTTGATTAACCGTCAGTTAATCCAGGCATATGCGCCATAAATTTGACTGTGCACGGTTTTTTGACTTAACTAGTGGCTATTATCAGATTTAGGGCGTCTACAGGCACATGGTGTCCTGCAAGCGTCTCGCTTGCCCCATTTTTCGGGCATTGAGTTGACTAGGGAAGTTGCTATTGCATGTGGCGTGAAACCAAAATTCTGCTGATCGATGACGATAGCGTCCGCCGCCGCGACCTGGCGGTGATTCTGAATTTTCTTGGCGAAGAAAATTTACCCTGCGGCAGCCATGACTGGCAGCAGGCAGTCGGCTCTTTGTCGTCTAGTCGTGAGGTCATTTGCGTACTGATCGGGACCGTCAATGCTCCTGGTGCGCTTTTGGGCTTGTTAAAGACACTCTCAACCTGGGATGAGTTCCTTCCGGTTTTGTTGATGGGCGATAATTCTTCCGTTGACTTGCCTGAAGACCAGCGTCGGCGGGTGCTTTCCACCCTCGAGATGCCGCCCAGCTACAGCAAATTGCTCGATTCGCTGCACCGTGCCCAGGTCTATCGCGAGATGTATGACCAGGCCCGAGAGCGCGGTCGTCATCGCGAACCCAATCTGTTCCGCAGCCTCGTCGGCACCAGCCGGGCGATTCAGCATGTGCGTCAGATGATGCAGCAGGTCGCCGACACCGACGCCAGCGTGCTGATTCTCGGCGAGTCCGGCACCGGCAAGGAAGTGGTCGCGCGCAACCTGCATTACCATTCCAAACGCCGTGACGCGCCGTTCGTGCCGGTCAACTGCGGGGCGATCCCGGCAGAGCTGCTGGAAAGCGAACTGTTCGGCCACGAGAAGGGCGCTTTCACCGGGGCGATCACCAGCCGTGCCGGGCGCTTCGAGCTGGCCAACGGCGGTACGCTGTTCCTCGATGAAATCGGCGACATGCCGCTGCCGATGCAGGTCAAACTGCTGCGCGTGCTGCAGGAGCGCACCTTCGAGCGCGTCGGCAGCAACAAGACCCAGAGCGTCGACGTCCGGATCATTGCGGCGACGCACAAGAATCTCGAAACCATGATCGAGATCGGCAGCTTCCGCGAAGATCTCTACTACCGCCTGAACGTGTTCCCGATCGAGATGGCGCCGCTGCGTGAGCGCGTCGAAGACATCCCGTTGCTGATGAACGAACTGATCTCGCGCATGGAGCATGAAAAGCGCGGTTCGATCCGTTTCAATTCGGCAGCGATCATGTCGCTGTGCCGTCACGGCTGGCCGGGCAACGTCCGCGAACTGGCCAACCTCGTTGAGCGCATGGCGATCATGCACCCGTACGGGGTGATCGGCGTGGTCGAGTTGCCGAAGAAATTCCGCTACGTCGACGACGAAGACGAGCAGATGGTCGACAGCCTGCGCAGCGATCTGGAAGAGCGCGTGGCCATCAACGGCCACACGCCGGATTTCAGCGCCAACGCATTGCTGCCGCCAGAAGGTCTGGACCTCAAGGACTACCTCGGTGGTCTGGAGCAGGGTCTGATCCAGCAGGCGCTGGACGATGCCAACGGCATCGTGGCGCGGGCGGCGGAACGCCTGCGTATCCGTCGTACCACGCTGGTTGAGAAGATGCGCAAGTACGGCATGAGCCGGGCCGGAGGAGACGAACAGGCGGATGATTGACGCCTGTTTTGCAAGCGCTTCATTTATAAGCGCTTTTTTTTAGGCACGGGTATTGCTACAGCCCTCGCAACGTTCCGTTTCACTGACGGTCAGCCAAGCGAGAGAGCACAATGCCCCAAGCCGCCCAGATATCTTCTGCCTCCAATATCGTGGGGCAACCCTCGTCCGTAGAGCAGGCAAGCCGTCAGGGACTTGAGCAGGCGTTCGAGCTGTTCAACCAGATGTCCAGCCAGTTGACCGACTCCTACAGCATGCTTGAAGCGCGGGTGACCGAGCTCAAGGGTGAGCTGGCCGTGGTCAGCGCCCAGCGCATGCAGGAGCTGGCGGAAAAGGAACGCTTGGCCAACCGCCTGCAAAATCTTCTCGATCTGTTGCCCGGTGGCGTCATCGTCATCGACGGCCACGGCATTGTCTGCGAAGCCAATCCGGCCGCTATCGAATTGCTCGGCCTGCCGCTGGAAGGCGAGTTGTGGCGCCAGGTGATCGCCCGCTGCTTCGCACCGCGTGAAGACGACGGCCACGAAATCTCACTGAAAAACGGTCGACGCCTGTCGATTGCCACCCGCTCGCTGGATGCCGAGCCGGGGCAGTTGGTGCTGCTCAACGACCTGACGCAAACCCGTCATTTACAGGATCAACTGGCGCGCCACGAGCGTCTGTCGTCGCTCGGGCGCATGGTCGCTTCGCTGGCCCATCAGATTCGCACGCCGCTGTCCGCCGCGCTGCTGTATGCCAGTCATTTGACTGAGCAGGAGCTGCCGGTCGCCACGCAGCAGCGTTTCGCCGGACGCCTGAAAGAGCGCCTGCATGAGCTGGAGCACCAGGTGCGTGACATGCTGGTGTTCGCGCGCGGCGAGTTACCGTTGACCGATCGCCTCACCCCCAACGCGTTGATGCAGGCGCTGCAAGCCGCGGCGCTGACCCATGTGCAGGACTTGCCGATCCGCTGGCAATGCGACAGCCATGCCGGCGAGCTGCTGTGCAATCGCGACACGCTGGTCGGGGCGCTGTTGAACCTGATCGAAAACGCGATTCAGGCCAGTGCCGGCGCAGTCCGTCTGAAAGTCCACTGCTACACCCGCGACAACACGCTGCGCCTGAGCATCAGCGACAGTGGCAGCGGTATCGAACCGGTCGTGCTGGCGCGGCTTGGCGAACCGTTTTTCACCACTAAAGTCACCGGCACCGGCCTCGGCCTGACCGTGGTCAAGGCAGTGGCGCGGGCGCATCAGGGAGAATTGCGGCTGCGTTCGCGGGTCGGCCGCGGCACCTGCGCGCAGGTGATCCTGCCATTGTTTACTGCCGCACAAGGAGTTGAGTGACTGCCATGGGCATCAAGGTGTTGCTGGTCGAAGATGACCGTTCGTTGCGCGAAGCGCTGGCCGATACGCTGTTGCTGGCCGGGCACGATTACCGTGCGGTCGGGTGCGCCGAAGATGCATTGACGGCCGTGGCGCACGAAGCGTTCAGCCTGGTGGTCAGTGACGTCAATATGCCGGGAATGGATGGCCATCAATTGCTCGCACTGCTGCGCGCGCGTCAGCCGCAATTGCCGGTGCTGCTGATGACCGCCCACGGTGCGGTCGAGCGCGCCGTCGACGCGATGCGTCAGGGCGCGGCGGATTATCTGGTCAAGCCGTTCGAACCCAAGGCGCTGCTCGATCTGGTGGCGCGGCATGCGCTCGGCAGCATCGGTGGCGTTGAAGCTGAAGGGCCGATAGCCGTCGAGCCGGCCAGCGCGCAGTTGCTTGATCTCGCCGCGCGGGTGGCGCGCAGCGATTCCACGGTATTGATCTCCGGCGAATCCGGTACCGGTAAAGAAGTGTTGGCGCGCTACATTCATCAGCAATCGCACCGCGCCAATCAACCGTTCATTGCGATCAACTGCGCGGCGATCCCCGACAACATGCTTGAAGCGACGCTGTTCGGTCATGAGAAGGGATCGTTTACCGGCGCCATCGCCGCCCAGCCCGGCAAGTTCGAACAGGCCGACGGCGGCACCATTTTGCTCGATGAGATTTCGGAAATGCCCCTTGGCCTGCAAGCCAAGTTGCTGCGAGTGTTGCAGGAGCGTGAAGTCGAGCGCGTCGGCGCACGCAAGCCGATCACCCTGGATATCCGCGTGGTCGCCACGACCAACCGTGATCTGGCGGGCGAAGTGGCGGCGGGGCGCTTCCGTGAGGATCTGTTTTACCGCCTGTCGGTTTTCCCCCTGGCCTGGCGTCCACTTCGCGAGCGCACTGCCGATATCCTGCCGCTGGCAGAAAGATTGTTGGCCAAACACGTCAATAAAATGAAGCACGCCGCAGCAAGACTTTCGCCTGAAGCGCAAGCATGTCTCACGGCCTACCCATGGCCAGGCAATGTGCGTGAACTGGATAACGCCATTCAACGGGCGCTGATCCTGCAGCAGGGCGGGTTGATTCAGCCGCAGGATTTCTGCCTCGCTGGTGCGCTGCCGGTTGCAGCTTTGCCGGTCACTGCGCCGGCGATTCGAGAGCTTGAAGTCGAAGCGGATTCGTCCGGTGCGCTGGGCGATGACCTGCGCCGCCGGGAGTTTCAGATGATCATCGACACCCTGCGGGCCGAGCGCGGCCGACGCAAGGAAGCAGCGGAAAAACTCGGCATCAGCCCGCGTACCCTGCGCTACAAACTGGCGCAGATGCGCGATGCCGGAATGGACGTTGAAGGCTATCTGTTCGCCACCTGAATCAACGCGCTAACAATCAGAATGCTTTTCTCAAAGGGGTGCCCATTAGCTGGCACCCTTGTTGCTAATACCTGTGTACCCGCCGAGTGAAGTGTCAAAAAATTGCGGGCCGCCCAAGAGAGTAGACCATGAGCCAAGGTATTGAATTTAATCGGTTGATGATGGACATGCAGGCCATGAAAGTGGATGCCATGTCTGCGCGCAAATCGACCGCCGCTGTTCCTGAACTGGCGGGCAGCAGCTTTTCCGACATGCTCGGTCAAGCGATCAACAAAGTCAGCGATACCCAGCAGGCGTCGACTCAACTGGCCAACGCATTCGAGGTCGGCAAGAGCGGCGTCGATCTGACCGACGTGATGGTCGCGTCGCAGAAAGCCAGCGTGTCGTTCCAGGCTCTGACCCAGGTGCGCAACAAACTGGTTCAGGCGTATCAAGACATCATGCAGATGCCGGTATAAGGGCGAGATTGAGTCATGGCAGAAGCAGTCGCTGATAACGTTCCGGCCAAGGCCACCCCGATCGACGGTAAACCGCCGCTGTTCGGCCTGTCCTTTCTGGAAAACCTTTCCCAGATGACCGTGCTGCGTCAGGTCGGCCTGTTGGTCGGTCTGGCGGCGAGCGTGGCGATTGGCTTTGCCGTGGTGCTGTGGTCGCAGCAGCCGGATTACCGTCCTTTGTACGGCAGCCTCGCCGGCCTGGACGCCAAGCAGGTCATGGAAACCCTGGCCGCCGCTGACATCCCTTACAACGTAGAACCCAATTCCGGCGCCTTGCTGGTCAAGGCCGACGATCTGTCCCGTGCGCGGATGAAACTCGCAGCCGCTGGTGTCACTCCCAGCGACGGCAACATCGGTTTCGAAATCCTCGACAAGGAACAAGGTCTGGGCACCAGCCAGTTCATGGAAGCGACCCGTTATCGTCGCGGCCTCGAAGGTGAACTGGCGCGGACCATTTCCAGCCTGAACAACGTCAAGGGTGCCCGCGTGCACCTGGCGATTCCGAAAAGTTCGGTGTTCGTGCGTGACGAGCGCAAGCCGAGCGCTTCGGTACTGGTCGAGCTGTACAGCGGTCGTTCGCTGGAGCCTGGCCAGGTGGTAGCGATCATCAATCTGGTGGCGACGTCCGTTCCCGAGTTGAGCAAATCGCAGATCACTGTCGTCGATCAGAAGGGCAACCTGCTCTCCGATCAGGCGGAAAATTCCGAAATGACCATGGCCGGCAAGCAGTTCGATTACAGCCGCCGCATGGAAAGCATGCTCACCCAGCGCGTGCACAATATTCTGCAACCGGTACTGGGCAACGATCGCTACAAGGCTGAAGTCTCCGCCGACATCGATTTCAGTGCCGTCGAATCGACCGCCGAGCAGTTCAACCCGGATCAGCCTGCGTTGCGCAGCGAGCAGTCGGTCAACGAACAACGCACCGCCAGCAATGGCCCGCAAGGTGTGCCGGGTGCCCTGAGCAACCAGCCACCGTCGCCAGCCTCGGCACCGCAAACCACCGGCGGCGCTGCTGCTCCGGCGGGGATGATCCAGCCAGGTCAGCCATTGGTCGATGCCAACGGTCAGCAGATCATGGACCCGGCCACCGGCCAGCCGATGCTCGCGCCGTACCCGGCGGACAAGCGTCAACAATCCACCAAGAACTTCGAGCTCGACCGTTCGATCAGCCACACCAAACAGCAACAGGGCCGTCTCAATCGCCTGTCGGTGTCGGTGGTGGTCGACGATCAGGTCAAGGTCAATGCGGCCAACGGCGAAACCAGCCGTGCGCCGTGGACCGCCGACGAATTGGCGCGCTTCACCCGTCTGGTGCAGGACGCCGTTGGTTTCGACGCCAGCCGTGGCGACAGCGTCAGCGTGATCAACATGCCGTTCTCCGCCGAGCGCGGCGAAGTGATTGCCGATATTCCGTTCTACTCCCAGCCATGGTTCTGGGACATCGTCAAACAAGTGCTGGGTGTGTTGTTCATCCTGGTGCTGGTGTTTGGTGTGCTGCGTCCGGTGCTCAACAACATCACCGGCGGTGGCAAAGGCAAGGAGCTGGCCGGTCTGGGCAGCGACGTGGAACTCGGTGGCATGGGCGGCCTGGACGGCGAACTGGCCAACGACCGCGTAAGCCTCGGTGGTCCGCAGAGCATTCTGTTGCCGAGCCCGAGCGAGGGTTATGACGCGCAACTGAATGCAATCAAGAGTCTGGTAGCTGAAGACCCGGGTCGCGTGGCTCAGGTCGTGAAAGAGTGGATTAACGCAGATGAGTGATAACCGAGCCGCCACCCTCAAACTGACCAAGGTCGACAAAGCCGCGATTCTGCTGCTGTCCCTCGGTTCGACCGATGCTGCGCAAGTGCTGCGTCACATGGGCCCGAAAGAAGTGCAGCGGGTCGGCGTGGCCATGGCACAGATGGGCAATGTCCACCGCGAGCAGGTCGAACAGGTCATGAGCGAGTTCGTCGACATCGTCGGCGATCAGACCAGCCTCGGCGTCGGCTCCGACGACTACGTGCGCAAAATGCTCACCCAGGCGCTGGGCGAAGACAAGGCCAACGGCCTCATCGACCGCATCCTGCTCGGTGGCAACACCAGTGGCCTGGACAGCCTGAAATGGATGGAGCCGCGCGCGGTCGCCGACGTCATCCGTTACGAACACCCGCAGATCCAGGCGATCGTGGTCGCGTACCTCGACCCGGATCAGGCCGGTGAAGTGCTCGGCAACTTCGACCACAAGGTGCGTCTGGACATCATCCTGCGCGTCTCGTCGTTGAACACCGTGCAGCCCGCGGCATTGAAAGAGCTCAACCAGATTCTCGAGAAGCAGTTCTCCGGCAACTCGAATGCCTCGCGCACCACCCTGGGTGGCATCAAGCGTGCGGCCGACATCATGAACTTCCTCGACAGCTCGATCGAAGGTCAGCTCATGGACTCGATCCGCGAAGTCGACGAAGACCTGTCCGGTCAGATCGAAGACCTCATGTTCGTGTTCAACAACCTGGCGGACGTCGACGACCGCGGAATTCAGGCGCTGCTGCGCGAAGTGTCGTCCGACGTGTTGGTGCTGGCCCTCAAGGGTTCGGACGAAGGCGTCAAGGAAAAGATCTTCAAGAACATGTCCAAGCGTGCCGCCGAACTGTTGCGCGACGATCTCGAAGCCAAGGGCCCGGTGCGCGTCAGCGACGTCGAAACCGCGCAGAAGGAAATCCTCACCATCGCCCGCCGCATGGCCGAAGCCGGCGAGATCGTGCTCGGTGGCAAGGGCGGCGAGGAAATGATCTAAGCCCATGGACAAGCCTGACGAGTCTGTGACGGATCTGATCCGCGCCCGCGATGTTCGTGGTTTCGAATCCTGGGCGCTGCCCAGCTTCGACCCGCCAAAACCGGAACCCGAGCCCGAGCCGGAGCCCGAGCCGCCGGAAATGGAAGAAGTGCCGCTGGAAGAAGTCCAGCCACTGACCCTGGAAGAACTCGAAAGCATCCGCCAGGAGGCTTACAACGAGGGCTTCGCCATTGGCGAAAAGGAAGGTTTTCACAGCGCCACGCTGAAGGTGCGTCAGGAAGCCGAAGTGGCGCTGGCGGCGAAACTCGCCAGCCTCGAGCAACTGATGGCGCACCTGTTCGAGCCGATCGCCGAGCAAGACACGCAGATCGAAAAGTCGCTGGTCGACCTCGTGCAACACATCACCAAACAGGTGATCAAGCGCGAACTGGCGATCGATTCAAGCCAGATCGAACACGTCATGCGCGACGCTCTCAAGCTGTTGCCGCTGGGCGTCGACAACGTGCGCCTGTACGTCAATCCGCAGGATTTCGAACAGGCGAAAAGCCTGCGCGAGCGCCACGAAGAAACCTGGCGCATCGTCGAAGACGAAGCGCTGATGCCGGGTGGCTGCCGGGTTGAAACCGCGCACAGCCGCATCGATGCGAGCATCGAAACCCGCGTCGCGCAGGTCATGGACAAGCTGTTCGACCAGTTGCACGAGCAGGCTTTGCACCCGGCCGAGGCCGACCTGAGTCTGGACATCCCCGACGACATCAAGCCGACGGCTGCTGCTGAAGAGCCGCTCGCGGACCACCCCGATGCGCCTTGAACGCACCAGCTTCGCCAAGCGCCTGAGCACCTACGCCGAGGCCACCGAAATGGCCGGCGCGCCGATTCTCGAAGGGCGTCTGCTGCGCATGGTCGGCCTCACGCTCGAAGCCGAAGGCTTGCGCGCTGCCATGGGCACGCGCTGCCTGGTGATCAATGACGACAGCTATCACCCCTCGCAGGTCGAAGCGGAAGTCATGGGCTTTTCCGGCAGCAAAGTCTTTCTGATGCCGGTCGGCAGCGTCGCCGGGATTGCCCCGGGCGCCCGCGTGGTGCCGCTGGCCGAGACCGGTCGCTTGCCGATGGGCATGAGCATGCTCGGTCGCGTGCTCGATGGCGCCGGTCGCGCGCTGGACGGCAAGGGCGGCATGAAAGCCGAAGACTGGGTGCCGATGGATGGCCCGACGATCAACCCGCTCAACCGTGACCCGATCAGCGTGCCGCTGGACGTCGGTATCCGTTGCATCAACGGTTTGTTGACGGTCGGTCGAGGCCAGCGTCTGGGCCTGTTCGCAGGTACCGGCGTCGGTAAGTCGGTACTGCTGGGCATGATGACGCGCTTCACCGAAGCCGACATTATTGTCGTCGGCCTGATCGGCGAGCGGGGTCGCGAAGTCAAGGAATTCATTGAGCACAGCCTGGGGGAAGAAGGCCTCAAGCGTTCCGTGGTGGTGGCCTCACCGGCGGACGATGCGCCGCTGATGCGTCTGCGCGCGGCGATGTACTGCACGCGCATCGCCGAGTATTTTCGCGACAAGGGCAAGAATGTCCTGTTGCTGATGGACTCGCTGACCCGTTTCGCCCAGGCTCAACGGGAGATCGCCCTGGCCATCGGCGAGCCGCCAGCGACCAAGGGTTATCCGCCATCGGTATTTGCCAAGCTGCCGAAACTGGTCGAGCGGGCCGGTAACGCAGAGAAGGGCGGCGGCTCGATCACCGCGTTCTACACCGTGCTTTCCGAGGGTGACGACCAGCAGGACCCGATTGCCGACTCGGCGCGAGGCGTGCTCGACGGCCACATCGTGCTGTCCCGGCGCCTGGCCGAGGAAGGGCACTACCCGGCCATCGATATCGAAGCGTCGATCAGCCGGGTGATGCCGGCGGTGGTCTCGCCGGAACACATGCAGCGTGCGCAGTATTTCAAACAATTGTGGTCGCGCTATCAGCAGAGCCGCGACCTGATCAGCGTTGGCGCCTACGTCGCCGGCGGCGATCGCGAGACCGATCTGGCGATTTCCCTGCAACCGCAACTGGTCCGCTATCAGCGCCAGGGCCTCAACGACAAGATCACCATGGGCGAAAGCCAGGCCTACCTCGAGACCTTGTTCGCTCCGGCGGCGGGCGGGTAAGCGGTTATGGCCGTCAGCCGCGCCGCGCGCCTGGCACCGGTGGTGGAAATGGCCGAGAAGGCCGAGAAAACCGCCGTGCAACGCATGGCTTATTTTCAGGGGCAGGTGACAGTCGCCGAGAGCAAGCTCGCCGACCTCAATGCCTTTCGTCTGGATTACTCGCAGCAATGGATCGTGCGCGGCAGCACCGGCGTGTCCGGTCAATGGCTGCTCGGGTTTCAGGGCTTTCTGGCGCAGCTCGACACCGCCGTCGACCAGCAGCGCCAGAGTCTGGTCTGGCACCAGAACAACCTCGACAAGGCACGCAATGAGTGGCAACAGGCGTTCGCTCGCGTCGAGGGTTTGCGCAAACTGGTCCAGCGTTATCGCGACGAGGCGCAGCGTCTGGAAGACAAGCGCGAGCAGAAGTTACTGGATGAATTGTCCCAGCGCCTGCCGCGGCGTGATGCCTTCTAGGATCACCGCTGAACCCCTAGGAGCGAGCCTGCTCGCGAAAGCGCAGTGTCAGTCAACCCTGTAGTCAACTGACAGGATGCTTTCGCGAGCAGGCTCGCTCCCATACTTGTTCCCACATAGGATCAACCGTTGCGCCTTGCCCCATCACCATCCAGGTGCTAAACCTTGTACAGGTTCGTCAATGACAAGGAAGCCAGTCAATGTCAGTCGTTACAGAAGTATCACCCGATGGTCAGAAACTCACGATCGCGATCAAGGGGCGGTTCGATTTCGGTCGCCATCAGGAATTTCGCGAGTCGTATGAAAGGCTCAATACCAAACCGGAGTCCATCGTTGTCGACCTGAAAGAAGCGACCTACCTCGACAGCTCGGCGCTGGGCATGCTGCTCCTGCTGCGCGATCACGCCGGCGGCGACGAGGCGGATATCCGTGTGGTCAATAGCAGCTCCGACGTGAAGAAAATCCTCGCGATCTCCAACTTCGACAAACTGTTCGACATCAGTTGACGCCCATGCAGGCGCAAGAGCCGCTGACCGTGCTGATCGCCGAAGACAGCGCCGCCGATCGGTTGCTGCTGTCGACCATCGTCCGTCGTCAGGGCCATCACGTGCTGACAGCAGCGAACGGTGCCGAGGCGGTCGACACCTTCAAGCGGCAACATCCTGATCTGGTCCTGATGGACGCGCTGATGCCGGTGATGGACGGCTTCGAAGCCGCGCGCCTGATCAAGGCACTGGCAGGCGAGACGCTGGTACCCATCATTTTCCTCACCTCGCTGACCGAAAGCGAAGCGTTGGTCCGCTGCCTGGAGGCGGGCGGTGACGACTTTCTGGCGAAGCCGTACAACCAGGTGATCCTCGCCGCCAAAATCAAGGCAATGGATCGCTTGCGTCGTTTGCAGGCAACGGTCCTGCAGCAACGCGACCAGATTGCCCGACACCACGATTATCTGCTCAACGAACAGCGCGTCGCCAAAGCGGTGTTCGACAAGGTCGCGCATTCCGGTTGCCTGAGCGCGCCGAACATTCGGTATCTGCAATCGCCCTACGCGCTGTTCAACGGAGACCTGCTGCTGGCGGCCTACACACCGGCCGGTGACATGCACGTCATGCTCGGTGACTTCACTGGCCACGGCTTGCCGGCGGCGGTCGGGGCGATGCCGCTGGCCGAAGTGTTTTACGGGATGACCGCCAAAGGCTACGGCCTGGCTGAAACCCTGCGTGAGATGAACGCCAAGCTCAAGCGCATTCTGCCGGTGGACATGTTCTGCTGCGCCACACTGCTCTGTTTGAGTTTCCAGAGCCGTTCGGTGGAGGTGTGGAATGGCGGCATGCCGGACGGTTATCTGCACCGCATGGCCACCGGCGAGCGGGTGCCGTTGCCATCCGGACATTTACCGCTGGGCATTCTCAGCGCCGAGACCTTCGACGACCGCACCGACGTGTATCCGATGGCCATCGATGATCGGGTGTTCCTGTTGTCGGACGGGGTCATCGATACCGGCGATGGCAATGACCAGTTGTTCGGCGTCGAGCGCTTGCAGCAGGTGTTCGCCGCCAATCGACAGGCAGATCGCTTGTTCGAGGACATCGAGCAAGCGCTGCGCGATTTCGGTGGCGAGGCGCGTGACGACGTCAGCATGGTCGAGGTCAGCCTGCTCGAATCTGCGCCGGGGCAAAATCTGGCGCCGGTCTATTCCGACAGCGGGCAATCGAGCCCGCTGGACTGGTCGGTGAGTTTCGAATTCCGTGGTGCCACGCTCAAGCGCTTCAATCCTTTGCCGTATCTGTTGCAACTGTTGCAGGAGGTGCACGGGCTGCGCACGCAAAGTGGCGCGCTCTACAGCGTGCTGGCCGAGTTGTATTCCAACGCGCTGGAGCATGGCGTGCTCGGCCTGGACTCCAGCCTCAAGCGCGATGCGGCGGGTTTTGCGCTTTATTATCAGCAACGCAATGACCGCCTCGAAGCGCTGCAGGATGGATTTGTCCGGGTGCATCTGCAGGTGCATCCGCGCGGCGCGGGTGGTGCTCTGGTGATTCGGGTCGAGGACAGCGGCAAGGGTTTCGATGTAGCCAGGGTCATGGAGCGGCCGCTGGAAGGGCTCCGTCTGTCGGGTCGCGGTGTCGGTCTGGTCCGGCAATTGGGGCATAACGCCTGTTGGACGGACCAAGGTCGTAGTGCCTGCGTGGAGTTTTTCTGGGGGATTGAGGCATAATCCGCGCATTCTTGATCAAGGAGTGAGCAAGTGACTGACCCACATGTAGATCGCGACGTTCTCGACACCTTGCGTGAGGTGATGGAGGACGGCTATCCGGAGTTGCTGGAGACTTTTCTGGCAGATTCGCAAAGCCGCCTGCACGAGTTGCACGACAGCACCAGCGCCAAAGCTTTGTCTGATGTCGCCCACAGCTTCAAGGGCAGCGCCAGCAACATGGGCGCCATCCGGCTGGCTGCGTTGTGCCAGGACCTGGAGTCGAACGCCAGGGAGAAAAGCCCGGAAGCGCTCGCTCAACTGGTTGCCGATATCCATTCTGAATTCGCCGACGTACGCCCGGTGTACGAAAACGAAAAGCACCACACCCACAGCCACTAAAGCTGCCGTCCGGCGCTTTTCGCAAGTGCCTGGCCAAACTGGCCCGGCACTTGCAGTCAACATGCTCAACTGTACCTACGATCCCAGTGCAGCGGAGACCGTTTCATGCCTGCGACCCCCAACATCCTCATTCAGAACGCCGCTCAGGCCAAGGCGCAAGCCGCCTCGGCCAAAACGCCGGCAATGGCCGCAGACACCGGGGATAAAGCCTCCAGCTTCGCCAAAGTATTTGCCGATCAGGGCTCGAACAAGCCCGTCGCCAACGCTGACAATTCGCCCAAACCGGCGCGCGACAAGGTCGCCGATAGCAGCGGCAAGAAAGACCTCGGCAAGGATCCGTCTGCCGCTGCGCAGCCGGCGGTTGCCGATAGCGGCAACGACTTGCCTGCCGATAAAGCCGCAGCCAGCGATGATACTTCCGCCGATAGCGATGCCAACTCCGACGCTCCGCAGACTCCAGTCGTAGAAGCTCCGCCGGTTGATCCTGCGCTGGATCCGGCATTGGTTGCCGCTGCGCAACCGCTGATCGCCGCGCCTGTCATGCAGGCGCCGGCCGTCGTCGCCACTGCGCAGCCGGAAACCGAGACGCCTGCATTGGCCGCTCTGCCGGGCATGGTCAAAGATCCGGCGGTTACCTCCGCCAGCGATTTCGATCCGTCCGCCGACCCGCTCGATTCGCTGCCGGCCGTGCGCATGGCGATGGAGCAGGGCGGGCATATTTCCGCCGCCAGCCAGGCGCAACCGAAAGCCTCACCGGCTCAGGCTCAGGCCGACGGTGAATTGACTGCGGCACAAAACTTCGCGGCCGGCATGGCCAGCATGCTCGACGTGCAATCCGACAAGGACAGCACCAGCCAGGGCGGCGAGAAAGCGTTCAGCGGCTTGATCGACGACGGCCTCAAGGACCTGACATCAGCGACCAGCGATACCCGCGTCGATGACTTCGCCAACCGCTTGGCGGCACTGACCCAGGCCGCCACGCCGAAGACCGCCAATGCATTGCCGGTGAATCAACCGATCGCCATGCACCAGAGCGGTTGGACTGAAGAAGTGGTCAACCGCGTCATGTATCTGTCGAGTGCCAACCTCAAAGCGGCGGACATTCAGCTGCAACCGGCCGAACTCGGGCGTCTGGACATCCGCGTGAACATGGTCCCGGACCAGCAGACGCAGGTGACGTTCATGAGTGCGCACCCAAGCGTACGTGAGGCGCTGGACAGCCAGATGCATCGCCTGCGCGACATGTTCAACCAGCAGGGCATGGGCCAGGTCGACGTCAATGTCGCCGACCAGAACCGTGGCTGGCAGGGCCAGCAAGGCCAAGAACAGGCGCAGCAGGGCCAGAGCGGCCGCACCAGTGCTGCCGGCGGTCGCCTTGATGCGGTGGACGAAGAACTGCCACCGGCCAGCGTCGCTGAAGTGGCCGCTCAGACCACCAGCGTGATTGGCAGCAGCGCGGTTGATTATTACGCCTGATCGCTTCAGATCAAAAGCCCCTCACCCTAGCCCTCTCCCAGAGGGAGAGGGGACTGATTGGGGGATATTGAAGATCTACGCCGACCTGCATCGCCTTCACTGAATCCGTAATCGACTCGGTTTTTCGGGTCGACGCATAACCAAAACCCGACCCGGTCTGCGCCCTCTCCCTCCGGGAGAGGGCTGGGGTGAGGGTGGCTTTTTGACTTTGGCGCTGTCTGCGCACCCTCCGACACTTCTGGCATAACACTTGCTCTTGCCTAGCCGTGCAACTGTAAAACCCCCGATTAGTGACGGATTATTGGCATGGCGAAGAGCGAAGCAGCAGCGGTAAAAGACCCGGCAACCAAAGGCAAACTCAAGCTGATCATTGTGATCGTGCTGGCCTTGCTGTTGGCCATCGGTGCGTCCGTAGGGGCGACCTGGTTCTTCATGCACAGCGCCCAGAGCAAACCTGCCGAGGCCGCCGAAGCTGCGCCGGTCGGCAAGCAGCCGGCGATCTTCGAGCCGATGGCGCCGGCCTTCGTAGCCAACTACAACCAGAACGGCCGTCAGCGCTACATGCAGGTGAGCATCACCATGCTGGCGCGTAACCAGGCCGATCTGGATGCGCTCAAAGTGCACATGCCGGTGATCCGCAACAACCTGGTGATGCTCTTCTCCGGTCAGGATTTCGCCACGCTGGCGACCCCGGTCGGGCAAGAGATGTTGCGCCAGAAGGCCACCGCCAGCGTCCAGGAAGTGGCGCAGAAAGAGCTGGGCAAGGTGGTCATCGAACAGTTGCTTTTCACTAATTTCGTATTGCAGTAGGAACACGACATGGCCGTGCAGGATCTGCTGTCCCAGGATGAAATCGACGCGCTGTTGCATGGCGTCGACGATGGTCTGGTACAGACCGATAACGCTGCCGAACCCGGCAGTGTCAAAAGCTACGACCTGACCAGCCAGGATCGCATCGTCCGTGGACGCATGCCGACCCTGGAAATGATCAACGAGCGTTTCGCCCGCTACACCCGCATCAGCATGTTCAACATGCTGCGCCGCTCGGCGGACGTTGCCGTCGGCGGCGTGCAGGTGATGAAATTCGGCGAATACGTACACTCGCTGTACGTGCCGACCAGCCTCAACCTGGTCAAGATCAAACCGTTGCGCGGCACCGCGCTGTTCATCCTCGACGCCAAACTGGTGTTCAAGCTGGTGGACAACTTCTTCGGCGGCGACGGCCGTCACGCGAAGATCGAAGGGCGTGAATTCACCCCGACCGAACTGCGCGTGGTGCGTATGGTGCTGGAACAGGCGTTCGTCGATCTGAAAGAAGCCTGGCAGGCGATCATGGAAGTCAACTTCGAGTACATCAACTCGGAAGTAAACCCGGCCATGGCCAACATCGTCGGCCCGAGCGAAGCGATCGTTGTCTCCACCTTCCACATCGAGCTCGATGGCGGTGGCGGTGATCTGCACGTCACGATGCCGTATTCGATGATCGAGCCAGTGCGCGAAATGCTCGACGCCGGCTTCCAGTCCGACCTCGACGACCAGGACGAGCGCTGGGTCAATGCCCTGCGCCAGGACGTGCTCGATGTCGACGTGCCGATCGGCGCCACCGTGGCCCGTCGCCAGTTGAAACTGCGCGACATCCTGCACATGCAGCCGGGTGACGTGATCCCGGTCGAGATGCCGGAAGACATGATCATGCGCGCCAACGGCGTGCCGGCCTTCAAGGTCAAGATGGGCTCGCACAAAGGCAACCTCGCGTTGCAAGTGATCGAGCCGATCGAGCGTCGCTGAGGCGACGTTTTCACCCCCGCATTTAACCGAATTGTTGCCCGCCGAGGACACATGATGAACGACGATATGAACGCGCAGGACGATCAGGCACTGGCCGATGAGTGGGCTGCGGCCCTGGAAGAAACCGGTGACGCCGGCCAGGCTGACATTGATGCGCTGCTGGCCGCCGACGCCGGTACTTCGAGCTCCAATCGCCTGCCGATGGAAGAATTCGGCAGCGTGCCGAAAAACAACGACCCGGTAACCCTCGACGGCCCGAACCTGGACGTGATTCTCGACATCCCGGTATCGATCTCGATGGAAGTCGGCAGCACCGACATCAACATCCGCAACCTGCTGCAACTCAACCAGGGTTCGGTGATCGAGCTTGATCGTCTGGCCGGCGAGCCGCTGGACGTGCTGGTCAACGGCACCCTGATCGCTCATGGCGAAGTGGTAGTGGTCAACGAGAAGTTCGGCATCCGCCTGACCGACGTGATCAGCCCAAGCGAACGCATCAAGAAGCTGCGCTGAGTGAAACGTTTTCTCTGGGCATTGCTGGCCTTGCCGCTGAGCGTGCTGGCCGCCGAGCCGAGCGCTTCCACTGCTGCGCCTGCCGCCACCGCGCCGATGGTCAACAGCGGCGTGGCCGGGCAATTGACGCAATTGGTGTTCGGCCTGCTGCTGGTGCTGGGCCTGATCTTCTTCCTCGCCTGGCTGTTGCGTCGGGTGCAGCAGGCAGGTCCGGCGGGCAAGGGCCAGGTGATCGAGCTGATCGGTTCGCGCGCGCTCGGCCCGCGTGACCGCTTGATGCTGGTGCAGGTTGGCAACGAGCAGATTCTGCTCGGCCTCAGCCCCGGCAGCATCACTGCGCTGCATGTACTCAAAGAGCCGGTCGAAGTGCCCACCGCCAGCGAAAAAGCCACACCGGAATTTGCCCAGCATCTGCTGAAGATTCTCGGCAAGGATCAGAAGGATACGAAGTAATGGCTGCGCTCCGCATCGTCTTGACGCTGGCCCTGATGCTGGCCGCGCCGTTGGCATTGGCTGCCGATCCGTTGTCGATCCCGGCGATCACCCTGGGCACCAATGCCGAGGGCGCGCAGGAATACTCGGTCAGCCTGCAGATCCTGCTGATCATGACCGCCCTGAGTTTTATTCCGGCGGCCGTGATCCTGATGACCAGTTTCACGCGGATCATCATTGTCTTTTCGATCCTGCGTCAGGCCCTCGGCCTGCAGCAGACGCCATCGAACCAGATCCTCACCGGCATGGCGCTGTTCCTCACCCTGTTCATCATGGCCCCGGTGTTCGATCGGGTGAACAAGGACGCGCTGCAACCGTATCTGGCCGAAACCCTCACCGCGCAGCAAGCGGTGGAAAAGGCCCAGGTGCCGATCAAGGACTTCATGCTCGCCCAGACCCGCACCAGCGATCTGGAGCTGTTCATGCGCCTGTCCAAGCGCACCGACATCGCTACTCCGGATCAGGCACCGCTGACCATTCTGGTGCCGGCGTTCGTCACTTCCGAGCTTAAGACCGCGTTCCAGATCGGCTTCATGATCTTCATCCCGTTTCTGATCATCGACCTTGTCGTCGCGAGCGTGCTGATGGCCATGGGTATGATGATGCTCTCGCCGCTGATCATTTCGTTGCCGTTCAAGATCATGCTGTTCGTGCTGGTCGATGGCTGGGCGCTGATCATCGGCACCCTCGCCAGCAGTTTTGGAGGTGTCTCGCCATGACGCCGGAAGTTGCGGTCGATATCTTTCGTGAAGCCCTGTGGCTGACCACCATGATGGTCGCCATTCTGGTGGTGCCGAGCCTCTTGGTCGGCCTGCTGGTGTCGATGTTTCAGGCCGCGACGCAGATCAACGAACAGACCTTGAGCTTTCTGCCGCGTCTTTTGGTGATGCTGGTGACGCTGATCATCGGCGGTCCGTGGATCGTGCAGACGTTCATGGAATACATCATCCAGCTGTACAAAAACATTCCGATGGTCATCGGCTAAGCCATGCAATCGCTGCTTCAGCTGACCGACACCCAGATCAGCACCTGGGTGGCGTCGTTCATGTTGCCGCTGTTTCGCGTCGCCTCGATGCTGATGGTCATGCCGATCTTCGGCACCACCCTGATTCCACGGCGCGTGCGCCTGTATTTTGCAGTGGCGATCACGGTGGTGATTACCCCGGCGCTGCCACCGATGCCAGCTGTCAGCCCGCTGGATCTGAGCGGCCTGCTGCTGATCGCCGAGCAGATTCTGGTCGGCGCGGTACTGGGTTTTTCCCTGCAATTGTTCTTTCAGGCATTTGCCGTGGCCGGGCAGATCGTCGCGATCCAGATGGGCATGGGCTTCGCCTCGATGATCGACCCCACCAACGGCGTTTCGGTGGCGGTGATCGGGCAGTTCTTCACCATGCTGGTGACGCTGTTGTTCCTGTCGATGAACGGCCATCTGGTGGTCTTCGAAGTCCTCACTGAAAGCTTCACCACGCTGCCGGTAGGCGGCGGTCTGATGACCGCTCACTACTGGGAACTGGCCGGCAAGCTCGGCTGGGTGCTCGGCGCCGCGTTGTTGCTGGTGTTGCCGGCGGTGACCGCGCTGCTGGTGGTCAACATCGCCTTCGGCGTGATGACCCGCGCCGCGCCGCAACTGAACATTTTCTCGATCGGTTTTCCGCTGACCCTGGTGCTCGGCCTGTTCATTGTCTGGGTCGGGCTGGCGGACATTCTCAACCAGTATCAGCCGCTGGCCAGCGAGGCCTTGCAGTTGCTACGCGAACTGGCACGGGCGCGCTGAGTCATGGCAGAGAGCGAAAGCGGTCAGGACAAAACAGAAGACCCCACGGAGAAACGCAAAAAGGACTCCCGTGAGAAGGGCGAGATTGCCCGCTCCAAAGAGCTCAACACCCTCGCCGTGATGATGGCTGGTGCCGCGGCATTGCTGATCTTCGGCGGCATGCTCGCGCAAGAATTGATGGAGCTGATGCGCCTGAACTTCAGCCTGTCCCGCGAAGTGGTGATGGATCAGGGCGCCATGGGCCGCTTCTTGATGCAGTCGGGCCTGATGGCGCTGCTGGCGATTCAGCCGGTGATGATCACCTTGTTGATCGCCGCCATCGTCGGCCCAATCTCCCTCGGCGGCTGGCTGTTCGCCGCCGGTTCGCTGGCCCCCAAGTTCAGCCGGATGAATCCGGCCGCCGGCCTGAAACGAATGTTTTCCTTCAAGGCCGTGGTCGAACTGCTCAAGGCGCTGGCCAAGTTTCTGATCACCCTCGGCGTGGCGCTGGTGGTGCTGTCGGCCGACGTCGACGACTTGTTGCGCATCGCCCATGAGCCGCTGGATCAGGCGATCATTCACAGCGTGTTGCTGGTCGGCTGGAGCACCCTGTGGCTGGCCTGCGGCCTGATCATCATCGCCGCCGTCGACGTGCCGGTGCAGCTGTGGGAAGCGCACAAGAAACTGCTGATGACCAAGCAGGAGGTGCGCGACGAACACAAGGATCAGGAAGGCCGCCCGGAAGTCAAACAGCGCATCCGCCAGACCCAGCGCGAAATGTCCCAGCGCCGCATGATGGCGGCGATCCCCGACGCCGACGTGGTCATCACCAACCCGACCCACTACGCCGTCGCGCTCAAATACGACTCGGAGAAGGGCGGCGCACCGGTGCTGCTGGCCAAGGGCAGCGACTTCCTCGCCCTGAAAATCCGCGAAATCGCCGTCGCCAACAACGTCATGCTCCTCGAATCGCCGGGCCTGGCTCGCTCGATCTACTACTCCACCGAGCTGGATCAGGAGATTCCTGGCGGGCTGTATCTGGCGGTGGCGCAGGTGCTGGCGTACGTCTACCAGATCCGCCAGTACCGAGCCGGCAAGGGCAAGCGGCCTGACCCGCTGAAGGATGACTTGCCGATTCCGCCGGATTTGCGTCGCGATTCCTGACGTTGCTGCGCAGGCATTGGTCTGAGATCTCCCTTCACTGTCAACTCTTACAGGTGCGCTCGCGAACGACAAAGTTTCCTCCTGCTTCGTCAGCGCCGTTCGTCTGAAACCTGCGCGCACCTGTTAGTTCTGACAGTGGTCGGATGTTTGCGTCAAGTATCCAATGTCCTCTGCAGATCCCTGGCAAACCGCTACGGATTTTTCAGGAGCAGGGCGATGACTGGTTTGATGGAGATGCCGATTGAGGACGTTATCGACGATACGCAACGTGACGTCGTTCCTTTCGATCCAAGCGGAGGGCTGGGCCTTTTTTCCCTCTTTCCGCCCAATATTCCCGGGCAGTTTACTTATATCGTTTTTCCACCGGCGCAAGTCGGGGTCAACCGCCCCATGCTTTTTACCAGTGCCAAGGGGTTGCTGGTGCTGGTGCAGGCCTATCTGTATATGGCCAAAGACGACACGATTCGTCTCTACATTGATCAGAATTTGGTCGATACGGCGGTATTGCCGGCTGATCACGGTGATCATGACGTCGTGATGCATATTCCCGCGGACAAAGTGCTGCCTGGCGTGCACACCCTGCGCTACGCGATTTCGCGCAAAAGCGGTCAGCCGCCTGAAGGGGCGCAACTTGAGGTCTGGTTCAAGATCGATCCTCCGGGCGGCATCGATCCCGAGCCGGATATGCCCGGCCATCAGCGTCTCAAACCGGCTCAACTGCCGTTCAAAGAGGGAGAGGTCATTGACAAGAATGCCGCTGCAAACGGCTTTATAGCGACCATCCCCCCTTGGCTATTCATGACAGAGGGGGACGTATTGACCCTCTGGTTCCACGGCATTGAAGTCGCCCCCTACACGGTAAAGGGGAGCGACGTCGGAAAAGCAATCAGTGTGCTCGTTACGAAAGAAAATATTGAGCATGCGGGGCCCGCCAATCCCGCCGTAGTGGTCTATCAGATTAAAGATCAGGTGGAAAACGTCAGCGATTTCTCGGAGCGCGCGACGGTCATCAGCGATCCGGCGAATGTCTGGCTTGGTCCAGTAGTCGTCCCTCTTGCCAATGAAGATAAGGTCAGCCTTGATGAGGTTGGATTCTATGATCTGGGGGCTCAGATCATTACGCGCCCTGGCTTTGCGCTGAAGGAGAAACTACTGCTTCGATGGAAGGCCAAGACACAAAGCGGTGAAGTGGTCGAGCACAGTGAAGAACAGACGATCACTCGTCTCGGCATTCAGTCTTTCAATATTCCTAATAGCGTTGTAAAGGCCAGCGCGCCCGGGCAGGTGCAAGTGGATTACCTGCGCATCAAGGCAGTTGGCCCAGATGATCGCTCCCAGGTCTACATCTTCGCGTTGCTTGGGAAAACGTTGCGACTGCCCGCTCCGAAAATAGCGGATCTGGTTGGCGGTACCCTCGACCCTGCGCTGAGCCTGACCACGGTGTTTTGCGGTCCCGATGCCCGGATCAAGAAGGGCTTCAGAGTCACACTGACCTGGATGGGCACCAGTGCCTCCGGGCGCCCGCACTTGTATCAGACTTACCGCGACGTCAGTGACCGGTTGGTTGGCCGCGCCATCCCCTTCAGCGTGACCGCCGAAGATATCGCGCCATTGATCAGAGGGTCGGTCCGTGTGTCGTATCACGTCAGTCATGCCACGTTGAAACCTGCGTTGGCTTCTGAAGTGACGACTGCGCGCATCGGGGAGCTTGTTCCTGCCCTGCCTGCGCCAAAAGTGGATGGCATCATTGCCGACGTGCTCAATCCGTTGCATGTGCCGCATGGCACGGATATCCGGATTGCGGCGGCCGCCTATACCCTTTTGGGCGATGTGGTGCATGTGGAAGGTCGAGGAGATGCGGGCGGGAAGGGCTACCGGGACTCGTTGCCGATCGAGCAAATGCCGGTCGACGAGCCGCTCCGGTTCAGGCTGGACTGGGATACCATCGAGCTTAATCGGGAGCAGTTCTTCAATCTGCTTTGGTGGATCGAGCGGCCAGACGAACTGCCTAAGTCATCCGCATTGCTCGAATTTTATATCGGAGACCCGGCGCAGTCGTTGCAGCCGCCTACGGTTCGCCGCGCTCCGGATGGTGTGCTTGACCCGTTGGAAAACCATGAAGGCGTCAGAGCACGCATACAGATAGCCAGTCCACGCCCGGGTGATCAGGTTCGGCTACTGGTTAAAGGCGCGCCTGGAGAAGGTTCGCCGACGTTTGAACCGCAACCGTTGAATGTAGACAATGTTGCAGTCTTTTTTCTGCAGCCGTCATTCATTGCGCACAATCTTGGAGAACAGGTTGAGCTGCGCTCCGAATTGATCAGAAATGGCAAGGCTATACAGTCCATGCCTCTGATATTGAAGGTGACAACAATCAGCGACATGGATCCCGCCCTGACCCATCCGCAGATTGTGGAAGCGGGGGCTGTGCCGTTTATCGATCTGAGAATCATCAAGACTGATCTCACGTGCGTGGTCAAGCCACCGCTGCCGATTGCTGTGGCCGGGCAAAGGGTCTGGCTCAGTGTCATCAGTGAAGGGGTCGCGCCATTATCGTTGCGCGCCGGCATTGCGTTGACTGCTGAAGAAATCACGCAAGGCATCAGTGTCAAGGCTGACCGCAGCTGGTTCTATGCGCTCAAGGATCTCGCTACCTGTGAGTTGACCTGCAAAATAGCGTTGCGCAGCACGGACACCGAGGACTCTGCGCTGAAGCTTCCGGTGGTGAAGTACACGGTGAAGGTTACGGAGGCGCTGGCGATCAATACCGGTCCGATGTTGCTTAATGGTGTGAAACTAGTGGGGGGGGCGGCTTACGGATTACGAGAGCGGGAAGTTGTCAATAATGTGCAGGTGCGCGTGCCAACGGGCGGCCGAACGCCCTATACCTATCAATCGGCCAATGCGGGTGTAGCGACCGTTGACGCCAATGGCAAGGTTGCCGGGATGCGTAACGGATCGACCACCATCACCGTGATGGATGCCGATCAGCAAAAGGTTTCGTATTCGGTGCAAGTGACAAATGTCTATCGGCTTGTATTAGGCACTGCTTTCCTGAGTGTGGCCGAGGCGCATTCATGGCTTAGCCAGTCCGGAGCCACCCGTTACAACAATAATCAGCCGTTCGGCGCGGTCCACCTGCATGCGAATTTTGTCGACTTGACTCCCTTGTTCGATGCAAGAGGTGCGTATTATGGCCGATTTATTGCTATCAACCTTTCCTTTGCCACTCCCTACGTCGTCTATTACGAGCTGTTGGATAACGGAGTGTTGGCGGGCGCAAGCTGCTCAGTCGCGGACAACACGACTCGTAAACGGTGGATGGCGTATCACTTGACCTGACGTACAGGCGACTTGTCAGGCGCCGGGAGATTTTTTCCGTGCGCCTTTTTTTGATCGTTCCCACGCGTAGCGAAGGTATGCAGCCCAGGATGCTCCGCGTCCCGCTCAAAGCCGAACGCGGACGCCCCGTTGAGGCATTCTTGTCGGCGCGTGGGAACCATCGTCGGGAGAGGTACTACTGCGGCAACTCCAGATTATCCAGCGCCCGACTCACCGCCAATTCCCCAAGCATGATCAATTGCGCAATCCCCAGCAGCGTTCTGCGTTGCGAGGCGGGGATGAGATTGGCGAAGTCATTGGCGATGGTTCTGGCCGAGGCGAGGGTTTCGCAGGCGTTGGCCAGCAGTTCTTCGTTTTTGAAATCCGCGGTCACGGCGTACATCGTGCGTTTTTTACGCGGCGGTGGCGGCGAGCCGGGCGGGCAGAGGTAGTGATCGAGGGCGCGGTCGGCGGCGTCGTGGAGCTTGGTGGAGTCGAGGGATTCGTAGGGGGAAGTGGGGTCGGTTTCCGGCGGGTTTGGCGTTGGTTTGGTCATGGTGGAACTCCTTTGTGGTGGAGCCGCCAAATCCAGTCGCTAAACAGGATAGGTGGCGGCTGTACGCAGGTTAGCGAACCGGTCAAAGGCACCCGGTAGACCCGAAGGCCTCCCGCATACAGCCACCATAACGAAGTTGCAGACATACCGATCCGCAACCAAGCCTGGAACGCTGATGCACCTTTAATCTGATCCGGGTCGCTAAACCCGATCGCTGATTCGTCAGCGACCGGACCACAATAGAACCCGACCCCAAAGCGCACAAGCCGGCGGATTCTGGCTTGGCTGTAGGCAATGGCGCAAGGATTTGTAGCCTTGAGACCGTGTCTGCAGGTGTCTTTTAAACCGCTTCGTTTAAATCAAGAAATTTGTGCCGGACATGCGGGCCTCTTCGCGAGCAGGCTCGCTCCCACAAAGGACTGCATTGCAAATGTGAGAGTGAAATGCACGCCAGATGCAGGAGTGAGCCTGCTCGCGATAGCGGAGTGTCAGTTGGCTAATTTATTGGATGACACACCGCTATCGCGAGCAGGCTCACTCCTGCACTGGCCGTGTTTTTCAGTCCTTTGCAAAAGTTGGAAGGCTTCTTGCAATAGCCGCCCTGCGCCCGTTCGGGGCGTCAAAAGTTTGCTTTAAAGGAACGGGGAAAACCGGTGGATCGCTCTCAGTTATTCAACACTGCTCGCACAAACGTTGCCGACCTCAGTCGAGGCAATCTGGGTGTGCCGTTGTTGCTGCTGGTGATGCTGGCGATGATGATGTTGCCGGTGCCGCCGTTCCTGCTCGACGTCTTCTTTACCTTCAACATCGCGCTGTCGATCGTGGTCCTGCTGGTCTGCGTGTATGCGCTGCGGCCGCTGGATTTCGCCGTGTTCCCGACGATTCTGCTGGTCGCGACGCTGTTGCGACTGGCACTGAACGTGGCCTCGACGCGGGTGGTGATGCTCCACGGTCAGGACGGCCATGCCGCAGCCGGTAAAGTGATCCAGGCCTTCGGTGAGGTGGTGATCGGCGGTAACTACGTGGTCGGTATCGTGGTGTTCGCGATCCTGATGATCATCAACTTCGTCGTGGTGACCAAGGGTGCCGGGCGGATTTCCGAGGTGAGCGCGCGCTTCACCCTCGATGCGATGCCCGGCAAACAAATGGCGATTGACGCCGACCTCAACGCCGGCCTGATCGACCAGAATCAAGCCAAGTCGCGCCGTCAGGAAGTCGCCCAGGAGGCGGAGTTCTACGGTTCGATGGACGGTGCCAGCAAGTTCGTCCGCGGTGACGCCATCGCCGGCCTGCTGATTCTGTTCATCAACCTCATCGGCGGCATGGCCGTGGGTATCTTCCAGCACGGCATGAGCTTCGGCGATGCGGGCAAGGTTTACGCCTTGCTGACCATCGGTGACGGTTTGGTGGCGCAATTGCCATCACTGTTGTTATCGACAGCGGCGGCGATCATGGTGACCCGTGCTTCCGGCTCGGAAGACATGGGCAAGCAGATCAACCGGCAGATGTTCGCCTCGCCGAAAGCGCTGGCCGTGGCCGCAGGTTTGATGGCGGTGATGGGCCTGGTGCCGGGCATGCCGCATTTCTCTTTCCTGAGCATGGCCGCGCTGGCCGCTGGCGGCGCCTACCTGTTCTGGAAAAAGCAGAACGTCGCCAAGGTCGTGGCGCTGGAAGAGGTCAAGCGTCAGCAGGAACTGCTGCCGTCGCCCGCCCGTGCCATGGAAACCAAGGAACTGGGCTGGGATGACGTCACGCCGATCGACATGATCGGCCTGGAAGTCGGCTACCGCCTGATTCCGCTGGTGGACCGCAATCAGGGTGGGCAGTTGCTGGCGCGGATCAAGGGCGTGCGCAAGAAGCTCTCGCAGGATCTGGGCTTCCTGATGCCGACCGTGCACATCCGTGACAACCTCGATCTGGCGCCGAGTGCTTATCGCCTGACGCTGATGGGCGTGATCCTGGCGGAGGCCGAGATCTACCCGGATCGCGAGCTGGCGATCAACCCGGGCCAGGTCTACGGCACGCTCAACGGTATCAACGCCAAAGATCCGGCTTTTGGTCTGGAGGCGGTGTGGATCGAAATCAGCCAGCGCGCCCAGGCGCAATCGCTTGGCTACACCGTGGTCGACGCCAGCACCGTGGTTGCGACGCACTTGAACCAGATTCTGTACAAGCACTCCAGTGAGCTGATCGGCCACGAAGAAGTCCAGCAACTCATGCAATTGCTGGCCAAGAGCTCGCCGAAACTGGCTGAAGAGTTGGTGCCGGGTGTGGTTTCGCTGTCGCAGTTGCTCAAAGTGCTGCAGGCGTTGCTTGCCGAACACGTGCCGGTGCGCGATATCCGCAGCATCGCCGAAGCCATCGCCAACAACGCCGCCAAGAGTCAAGATACCGCCGCGCTGGTGGCTGCCGTGCGGGTCGGCGTATCCCGTGCAATCGTCCAAAGCATTGTAGGCACTGAGTCCGAGCTGCCTGTGATCACATTGGAACCAAGGTTGGAACAGATATTGCTCAATAGTCTGCAGAAGGCAGGACAAGGCTCGGAAGAGGGCGTTCTGCTGGAGCCAAGCATGGCCGAGAAGCTGCAACGTTCGTTGATCGAAGCGGCGCAGCGTCAGGAAATGCAAGGTCAGCCGGTGATCCTGTTGGTTGCCGGCCCGATCCGCGCGATGCTCTCGCGCTTCGGCCGCCTCGCCGTCCCCGGACTGCATGTGCTGGCCTACCAGGAAATACCGGACAACAAGCAAGTGACCATCGTTGCGACAGTAGGGCCCAACGGCTGAGGTAGTGGTTTATGCAAGTTAAGCGTTTTTTCGCCGCCGATATGCGTCAGGCCATGAAGCTGGTTCGCGATGAGCTGGGCGCTGATGCCGCCATCATCGGTAACCGCCGCATTGCCGGCGGCGTCGAGTTGACGGCAGCACTGGATTACAAATTGTCGGCGCTGGCGCCACGGGTTCCGAACATGGAACTCGAGGACGAGCTGCGCAAGACCCAGTCGCGCATCGTCACCGCACAGGCCGAATTGAGCCTGCGTGGCGAAGCCGACGGCAACACCAATCAGCAGTTGTTCGCCGGGCTGCCGTTGACGGCCGGCCTGCCGCTGACCGCTGCCGAACCGTTGACCGAGCCGACCTACGCTGCACCGGCGCGTCCGGCCGCAGCGCCTGCGCAGGCTTCGGCGGGCGTCGATCCGCGTGCGCTGGATTCGATGCGTTTTGAGTTGAACAGCCTGCGCGAACTGATGGAAGTGCAGCTCGGCACGCTGGCCTGGAATCAGCTGCAGGGCAGCCGCCCGGCGCAAGCCAATCTGTATCGCCGTCTGCAGCGCATCGGCCTGTCCGGCCCGCTGTCGCGTGATCTGCTGTCGATGATCACCGATATCGAAGAGCCGCGTCAGGCCTGGCGCATGTTGCTCGCGCATCTGGCGCGGATGATTGCCGTGCCGGAAGTCGAGCCGCTGGAAGAGGGCGGTGTGATTGCGATGGTCGGCCCTGCCGGCATGGGCAAGACCACCACGCTGGCCAAGCTGGCGGCGCGTTATGTGCTCAAGTACGGCGCGCAGAATGTGGCGCTGGTGAGCATGGACAGCTTCCGCATCGGTGCGCAGGAACAACTCAAGACCCTGGGCCGCATTCTCAATGTGCCGGTGACCCACGTCGATCCGGGCCAGTCGCTGGTACAGGCGCTCGATCCGCTGCTGCGCAAGCGCGTGGTGCTGATCGATACCGCCGGCCTGCAGGCCAGCGATCCGGCGCTGCGCATGCAGCTGGAAAGCCTGGCCGGGCGGGGCATTCGCTCAAAAAATTATCTGGTCCTGGCAACCACCAGCCAGAAACAGGTTCTAACCGCCGCTTATCATAGTTACAAGCGTTGCGGGCTGGCCGGCTGCATTCTGACTAAACTGGATGAAACAGCCAGTCTTGGTGAAGTGTTGAGCCTGGCGATCAGTCATGAATTGCCGGTCGCGTACCTGACCGATGGCCCACGGATTCCGGATGATCTGCATCTGCCGCGCCGTCATCAACTGGTCAGCCGCGCCGTCAGCGTGCAAATGCAGGAAGAACCCAGCGAAGAAGCCATGGCTGACATGTTCGCTGATATCTATCACAGCCCGACCAAGCAGGTTGGCTGAGGTAATCATGAACAGTTTTTGTACCTACATCGATGGTCTGCCACGCATTGTTCCGATCCGGAACGCGCAGCCAGTAATGTGGCCTCCGTCTATGCAAGACAAGGTAAAGAAATAACATGGGCAGCATGCATCCCGTACAGGTGATCGCGGTGACCGGCGGCAAAGGTGGCGTCGGCAAGACTAACGTGTCAGTGAACTTGTCGCTGGCGCTGGCAGAGCTTGGCCGTCGGGTCATGCTGCTGGACGCCGACCTCGGTCTGGCGAACGTCGACGTTCTGCTGGGGCTGACCCCCAAACGCACGCTGGCCGACGTGATCGAAGGCCGCTGTGAACTGCGCGACGTGCTGTTGCAGGGCCCGGGCGGGATTCGCATCGTGCCGGCGGCGTCCGGCACGCAGAGCATGGTCCACCTGAGCCCGGCGCAGCACGCCGGCCTGATTCAGGCGTTCAGCGACATCGGCGACAATCTCGACGTGCTGGTGATCGACACCGCTGCGGGCATTGGTGACTCGGTAGTCAGTTTCGTCCGCGCCGCGCAGGAAGTGTTGCTGGTGGTGTGTGACGAGCCGACCTCGATCACCGACGCCTACGCACTGATCAAACTGCTCAACCGCGATTACGGCATGAACCGCTTCCGCGTCCTCGCCAACATGGCGCAGAGCCCGCAGGAAGGGCGCAACCTGTTCGCCAAGTTGACCAAGGTCACGGACCGTTTCCTTGACGTCGCCCTACAATACGTCGGCGCCGTCCCGTATGACGAAAGCGTGCGCAAGGCCGTGCAGAAACAACGCGCCGTCTACGAAGCCTTTCCACGCTCCAAGTGCGCCCTGGCCTTCAAGGCCATCGCGCAGAAGGTCGACACGTGGCCGTTGCCGGCCAACCCGCGCGGCCATCTGGAGTTTTTCGTCGAGCGTCTCGTGCAGCAAACCGCAGGGCCTGTGATATGACCGCCAGTGGCATGAATCTTTACAAGAAGTCGGCGCGTGACGCGCAGTACGAGTTGATCGAGCGTTACGCGCCACTGGTCAAGCGCATTGCCTATCACTTGCTGGCACGTTTGCCAGCCAGTGTGCAGGTCGAAGACCTGATCCAGGCCGGTATGATCGGCCTGCTCGAAGTGTCGACCAAATACGACGCCAGCAAGGGCGCCAGTTTCGAAACGTACGCGGGCATTCGAATCCGCGGCGCGATGCTCGATGAAGTGCGCAAAGGGGATTGGGCGCCACGCTCGGTCCACCGCAATACCCGGATGGTCAGCGACGCAATTCGCTCGATTGAAGCTAAAACCGGCCGTGACGCTAAAGATCACGAGGTTGCGGCCGAACTCCAATTGAGTCTCGACGATTATTACGGGATTCTGAATGACACTTTGGGCAGCCGCCTGTTCAGTTTCGACGACCTCTTGCAGGACGGCGAACACGAAGGGCTGCACGAGGATGGCGCCAGTGCTCATATGGAGCCGTCACGCGATCTGGAAGATGAACGCTTCCAGACGGCGCTGGCGGACGCGATTGCCAATTTGCCGGAGCGTGAGCGACTGGTGTTGGCGCTGTACTACGACGAAGAGCTGAACCTCAAGGAGATCGGTGAAGTCCTTGGCGTCAGTGAATCGCGGGTCAGCCAGTTACACAGCCAGTGCGCGGCCCGTTTGCGGGGGCGTTTGGGGGAGTGGCGAGCGCGCTGAAGGCAGTGTGGGGACACTGCGAAACGAGGCTGGTGCGGTGATGAGCGGCGCCGGTCTCGATCCGTTGTGCTCCAGACAAACTTTAAGTGCTGCGCCAATTGATTGAAGTGGCGCGTCCAGGTGCTGGGCGCGTTTAAGACTGCTTGGAGGTCGAATTGAACAAAGACATGAAAATCCTCATCGTTGATGACTTCTCAACGATGCGGCGGATCATCAAGAACCTGCTGCGCGATCTTGGGTTCACCAACACCGTCGAGGCCGACGATGGCACCACCGCCATCCCGGTACTCAACAGCGGCAGCATCGACTTTCTGGTAACGGACTGGAACATGCCGGGCATGACCGGTATCGACCTGCTGCGCCATGTGCGCGCCGATGAAAAACTCAAGCACCTGCCAGTGTTGATGGTGACCGCTGAAGCCAAGCGTGAGCAGATCATCGAAGCCGCTCAGGCCGGTGTGAATGGCTACGTGGTCAAACCTTTCACGGCTCAGGCGTTGAAAGACAAAATCGAGAAGATTTTCGAACGCATCGGCTGAGAACGCGCGGGGGAGCTATGGAGCATAACGAATCTTCACAGGGCGATTTTGAATCGACCCTGAAAAAACACGCGGTCGAACTGGTCGAGAGCCTTGAAAAAGGCAGGTTCGGCGACGCGGTGCAACTGATCCATGAGCTCAATCAGACCCGTGACCGTGGCCTGTATCAGGAAGTGGGCAAGCTCACGCGTGAACTGCACAGTGCGATCGTCAATTTCCAGATCGATCCGCACATGCCGCAGGCCGAGGAAGTGTCGCAAATCACCGACGCCACCGAACGCCTGGGCTATGTAGTCAAGCTGACGGAAGCCGCGGCCAACCGCACCATGGATCTGGTGGAAAGCGCCACGCCGGTGGTCAACAGTCTGGCCGATGAAGCCCAGACGTTGAGCGCCGATTGGGGTCGCTTCATGCGTCGCGAGGTCGGGGCTGAAGAGTTCCGCGAGCTGGCGCGCCGGGTCGACGGTTTTCTGTCACGCAGCAGCACGGACAACCGTGCGGTGTCGAGCAATCTCAACGACATCCTGCTGGCCCAGGATTACCAGGACCTCACCGGTCAGGTGATCAAGCGCGTGACCCAACTGGTCACCGAAGTCGAAAGCAATCTGCTCAAACTCGTCCTCATGGCCAGTCAGGTCGACCGCTTTGCGGGCATCGAACATGACCGTGCCGCGATGCTTGCCGAAAAAGATCCACAAAAACATCTCTCGCAGGGTGAAGGTCCGCAGATTCATGCCGATAAACGAGAAGACGTTGTGTCCGGTCAGGACGATGTGGACGATTTGTTATCCAGCCTTGGATTCTAGATTTTCGGAATTTCGGGTTTTTTGGGTTTTTAGACCTGTAGGAGCACCCCATTAATGAGCTTCGGCGCCGATGAAGAGATCCTTCAGGATTTCCTGGTTGAGGCCGGCGAGATTCTTGAGCAACTGTCCGAACAACTGGTCGAGCTGGAAAGCCGCCCGGATGACGCAGACCTGCTCAACGCAATTTTTCGCGGTTTCCACACTGTAAAAGGGGGCGCCGGCTTCCTTCAGCTCAATGAGCTGGTGGAGTGCTGTCACATCGCCGAAAACGTGTTCGACATCCTCCGTAAGGGTGAGCGTCGCGTTGATGCAGAACTGATGGACGTCGTGCTCGAAGCACTGGACGCGGTGAACAGCATGTTCAGCGAAGTCCGCGAGCGTGCACCGATCACCGCCGCCACGCCGGAACTGCTGGCCGCGCTGGCGCGTCTGGCCGAGCCGCAAACCGCTGACGAAGCCCCGGCTTCGCCAGTGGCCGAGATGATCGAGGAACTGGTCGTCCAAGGCGACGCATCCGGCGACATCACCGATAACGAATTCGAGCAGTTGCTGGACTCGCTGAACGCCGTCAAGGCCGAAGCCGAAGCCCCGGCCGCTGCGGCCCCTGCGCCGGCCGCCGATGTGCCGGCCAGCGATGAAATCACCGACGCCGAGTTCGAGTCGTTGCTCGATCAGTTGCACGGCAAAGGTCAGTTTGCGGCTGACGCAGTCGCACCGACCGCCGCGGCTCCTGCCGCACCGGCCAAAGGCGACAGCTCCGACATCACCGACGACGAATTCGAAGCTCTGCTTGATCAGCTGCACGGCAAGGGCAACTTCGCCGTTGATGCGCTGGAATCGGCGATCGCTTCGGCCCCGGCTGCACCTGCTGCACCGGCCGCCGCCGCAGCCGGCAGCGACCTGATCAGCGACCACGAATTCGAATCGCTGCTCGACGAATTGCACGGCAAAGGCAAGTTTGACGCCAGCGCCGCGACGGCTGGCTCCGCATCAAGCGTTGCCACGCCGGCCGCCAAGGCTCCGGCTGCTGCCGTTGCTGCGCCAAAAGCTGCGCCGAAGCCTGAACCCAAAGCCGAAGCGCCAAAACCGGCCGCTGCTGCACCGGCTCCGGCCCGTGCGCCTGCCTCGCCACCGCCTGAAAAACCGGCCAGCGAAGCCGAGACCACCGTGCGCGTCGACACTGCGCGTCTCGACGAAATCATGAACATGGTCGGCGAGCTGGTGCTGGTGCGTAACCGTCTGGTGCGCCTGGGCCTCAACAGCGGCGACGAAGCCATGTCCAAGGCCGTGTCGAACCTCGACGTGGTCACCGCTGACCTGCAGACCGCCGTGATGAAAACGCGGATGCAGCCGATCAAGAAGGTCTTCGGGCGCTTCCCGCGTCTGGTCCGCGACCTCGCGCGTCAGCTCAAGAAAGAGATCAACCTGGAACTGGTGGGTGAAGAAACCGACCTCGACAAAAACCTTGTCGAGGCCCTGGCCGACCCGCTGGTCCACTTGGTGCGCAACGCTGTCGACCACGGCATCGAGTCGCCGGAAGAACGCGAAGCCTCGGGCAAGGCCCGTGGCGGTCGTGTGGTGCTGGCGGCCGAGCAGGAAGGCGACCATATCCTGCTGTCGATTTCCGATGACGGCAAAGGCATGGACCCGAACGTGCTGCGTGCGATCGCGGTAAAACGCGGCGTGATGGACAAGGACGCGGCCGATCGCCTGAGCGATACCGAGTGCTACAACCTGATTTTCGCTCCAGGTTTTTCGACCAAGACCGAGATTTCCGACGTGTCCGGCCGCGGTGTCGGCATGGACGTGGTGAAGACCAAGATTTCCCAGCTCAACGGTTCGATCAATATCTACTCGACCAAGGGCCAGGGCTCGAAGATCGTCATCAAGGTGCCATTGACCCTGGCGATCATGCCGACGCTGATGGTCATGCTCGGCAACCAGGCGTTCGCGTTCCCGTTGGTCAACGTCAACGAGATCTTCCACCTCGACCTGTCGACCACCAACGTCGTCGACGGTCAGGAAGTGGTAATCGTGCGAGACAAGGCGCTGCCACTGTTCTACCTCAAGCGCTGGCTGGTCAGCTCCGCCGCTCACGAAGAGCAGCGTGAAGGCCACGTGGTGATCCTTTCGGTGGGCACCCAGCGGATCGGCTTCGTCGTCGATCAACTGGTCGGCCAGGAAGAAGTGGTCATCAAGCCATTGGGCAAAATGCTGCAGGGCACTCCGGGCATGTCCGGCGCCACCATCACCGGTGACGGCCGCATTGCACTGATTCTCGATGTTCCAAGCATGCTCAAGCGTTACGCCGCACGGCGTATTTGAATCCGGGGCGGCGGGGCGCTGACGTCCCGCTGCACCTAATGGAGTGTTTATGGCAGTCAAAGTCCTGGTGGTGGACGATTCGGGGTTTTTCCGCCGCCGCGTCTCGGAAATTCTTTCAGCGGACCCGAGCATCCAGGTGGTCGGCACCGCAACCAACGGTAAAGAGGCGATCGATCAGGCGCTGGCGCTCAAGCCGGACGTGATCACCATGGACTACGAGATGCCGATGATGGACGGCATCACGGCGGTGCGGCACATCATGCAGCGCTGCCCGACCCCGGTGTTGATGTTCTCCTCGCTGACGCACGAAGGCGCGCGGGTGACCCTCGATGCGCTGGACGCCGGCGCGGTGGATTTCCTGCCGAAGAATTTCGAAGACATTTCGCGCAATCCCGAGAAGGTCAAGCAACTGCTGTGCGAGAAGGTCCACAGCATCTCGCGCAGCAACCGTCGTTTCAGTGCCTACAGCGCCCCGGCGCCTGCCGCTGCGCCAGCACCGACGCCTGCGCCTTCGACTGCGTCGAGCTACAGCAGCCACAGCAGCCCTGTTCCGGCGCGTCCGGCACCTGCGCCTGCTCGTGCATCCGCTGCAAGCGCTGCGTCAGCAGTACCGAAACGCAAAGCCTACAAACTGCTTGCCATCGGTACATCGACCGGCGGCCCGGTAGCCCTGCAACGCGTGCTCACGCAGTTGCCGGCGAATTTCCCGGCGCCGATCGTGCTGATCCAGCACATGCCAGCGGCGTTCACCAAGGCTTTTGCCGAACGCCTCGACAAGCTCTGCCGCATCAGCGTCAAGGAAGCCGAGGACGGCGACATCCTGCGTCCAGGCCTGGCGTTGCTGGCGCCGGGTGGCAAGCAAATGATGATTGACGGCCGTGGTGCGGTAAAAATCCTCCCGGGCGACGAGCGTCTGAACTACAAACCTTGCGTGGACATCACTTTCGGCTCGGCGGCGAAATCCTACGGCGACAAAGTGTTGGCGGTGGTACTGACGGGCATGGGCGCCGACGGCCGCGAAGGCGCGCGTCTGCTCAAGCAGGGCGGCAGCGCGGTGTGGGCGCAGGACGAGGCCAGTTGCGTGATTTACGGTATGCCGATGGCCATCGTCAAAGCCGATCTGGCCGACGCGGTGTACAGCCTCGATGACATGGGTAAACACATCGTCGAGGCGTGTCTCTGATGGATGTTCTCAGCCTTATCGGCCTGATCATGGCGTTCGTCGCCATCATCGGCGGCAACTACCTTGAAGGTGGTCACCTCGGTGCGCTGGCCAACGGCCCGGCGGCGCTGATCGTACTCGGCGGCACCGTCGGCGCGGCGCTGCTGCAATCGCCCATGAGCGCGTTCAAACGCGCCATGCAGATTCTGGCGTGGATCTTCTTCCCGCCGCGGGTCGACCTGGCCGGCGGCATCGACCGCGTGGTCAACTGGAGCCTCACCGCCCGCAAGGAAGGCTTGCTCGGGCTTGAAGGCGTCGCCGATGCCGAACCTGACGCCTACTCGCGCAAAGGCCTGCAATTGCTGGTCGACGGTGCCGAGCCGGAAGCCATTCGCAGCATTCTCGAAGTGGATTTCTACACCCAGGAATCGCGCGATATCGAAGCGGCCAAGGTCTTTGAAAGCATGGGCGGCTACGCGCCGACCATCGGCATCATCGGTGCGGTGATGGGCCTGATTCACGTCATGGGCAACCTGGCCGATCCGTCGCAGCTGGGCAACGGCATTGCCGTGGCATTCGTCGCGACGATCTATGGCGTGGCCAGTGCCAACCTGATCCTGTTGCCGGTGGCCGCCAAGCTGAAGTCAATCGCATTGCGGCAGTCGCGTTATCGCGAAATGTTGCTGGAAGGAATCCTGTCGATCGCCGAAGGTGAAAACCCGCGCTCTATCGAGTTGAAGCTTCAGGGCTTCATGGATTGATGGGGGAAATGGACCATGGCTCGTCGCAGGCACCAGGAAGAACACGTTAACCACGAGCGCTGGCTCGTGTCGTACGCCGACTTCATCACATTGCTGTTCGCGTTCTTCGTGGTGATGTACTCGATCTCGTCGATCAACGAAGGCAAGTACAAAGTCATTTCCGAAGCGCTGATCGGGGTGTTTACCGACTCCGATCGCTCGCTCAAACCGATACCGATCGGCGACGAACGGCCGAAAACCGTGACCCCGGCCAAGCCGCTGGTCAAGGATGCCGAGCAGGTCGACGCCGGTATCGCTGGCGCCAGCGATCCGCTGAAGAGCATCGCCGATGACATCAGCGCCGCGTTCGGTGACTTGATCAGCTCCAAGCAGATGACCGTGCGCGGCAACGAACTGTGGGTCGAGATCGAACTCAACTCCAGCCTGTTGTTCGGCAGTGGCGACGCGATGCCGAGTGACATCGCGTTCAACATCATCGACAAGGTCGCGGCGATCCTGAAACCGTTCGATAACCCGATTCACGTCGAAGGCTTCACTGATGATCAACCGATCCGCACCGCACAGTACCCGACCAACTGGGAACTGTCCTCGGCGCGTTCGGCGAGCATCGTGCGCATGCTGGCGATGCAGGGCGTAAACCCTGGCCGGCTCGCTTCGGTGGGTTACGGTGAGTTCCAGCCGGTGGCCAATAACGCTACCGTCGAAGGCCGGGCGAAGAACCGTCGCGTGGTGCTGGTGGTCTCGCGCAATCTCGATGTGCGCCGCAGCCTGACGGGCACCGGCACCGCGAATGCGCAACCGGATGCCGCACTCAAGCGGGCTGGCACACAAACTGCACCGACCCCGGTCAAGACGCCGGGACGCGAGAGTGCCGTCAATTCTCCGTCGCCCGCATTAACACGCTGAAGCATGTCTCGGCCGAGCCAATTGGCCGGGAGGAACGAACTGAATGAGAGTCTGGGCAGTCGCCAATCAAAAGGGTGGTGTCGGTAAAACCACATCTTCCATCGCTTTAGCCGGGTTGCTGGCCGAGGCGGGCAAGCGCGTGGTTGTGGTCGATCTTGACCCGCACGGCTCGATGACCAGCTATTTCGGCTACGATCCCGACAGTCTGGAACACAGCAACTACGACCTGTTTCTGCACAAGGGCAGCGTGCCGCAAGGCCTGCCGGGGCAGTTGCTGTTGTCGACCAGCGACGAACGCATTTCGCTGTTGCCGTCGAGCACCGCACTGGCCACCCTTGAGCGTCAGTCGCCGGGGCAAAGTGGTCTGGGCCTGGTGATCGCCAAGAGTCTGGCGCAGCTGTGGCAGGACTTCGATTACGCCATCATCGACAGCCCGCCGTTGCTCGGCGTGCTGATGGTCAACGCCCTCGCGGCGAGCCAGCAACTGGTGATCCCGGTGCAGACTGAGCACTTGGCCGTCAAAGGCCTGGAGCGTATGGTCAACACCTTGGCGATGATCAACCGCTCGCGCAAACAGGCGCTGCCGTTCAGCATCGTGCCGACGTTGTTTGACCGTCGTACGCAAGCCTCAATGCACACCTTGCGTGTGCTGCGTGACAAATTCCCCGACGAGATCTGGCAGGGTTACATCCCGGTCGACACGCGTCTGCGCGACGCCAGCCGCGCCGGTGTCACGCCTTCGCAATTTGACGGCAAGAGCCGTGGCGTGCTGGCTTACCGCGCGCTGCTCAAGCACCTGCTCGCGCAGCAACTTGTTCCGCAGGTGGCCTGAACATGATCTCCATTTGCTTGCCCGAACCCTGTGGGAGCGAGCCTGCTCGCGAAGCAGGCGACGCGGTTTCCCTGCCAGGCGCTGATCACCGATGAACCGCCCAGTGAAACTCACCTCACGTCCGCAACGCGCCTTGCAGTCTTATCTGGAAGACTTGCTGCTGGATGTGCCCGACGAGTTGGCGCCGCCAGTCGCGCAGCAGACCCAGCCTGAAATCGTCGAAAGCACCGAGGTCATGGACGAGTTCCAGGCCGCCGTGCTGGAAGAGCAGGCCCGCGATGCGCAGCAAGCCGCCCGACCTGCCGCTGCGCCCGTTGTCACGCCAGTGGCCAAGGCACCGGTGGCTTTGCTCGAAGAGCCGCGCGCCGTGGTCTCGACCCTGGCGCCGCTGCTGCAAACCCAATTACTGAAAGTACCGGAGCCGGAAATCCCTGCGCCGGCCCCGGTTGTCGAAGAACCAGCAGAACCACAAGTGCTGGTGCCGCCGCTGGTCGAAGTGCACCTGCCGCCGAACAACCCGCCGCCGCCGGTGGAAACCGACGGGCGTCCGGCGTGGGCTGCAGAAGCCTTCGAATGTCTGCTGTTCGACGTCGCCGGACTGACCTTGGCGGTGCCGCTGGTGTGCCTTGGTTCGATCTATTCGCTGGCCGGCCAGGAGCTGACGCCGCTGTTCGGTCAGCCGGAATGGTTCCTTGGGATTCTGCCGAGCCAGGCCGGCAACCTGAAGGTGCTCGACACCGCGCGCTGGGTCATGCCGGATCGCTACCGCGATGATTTCCGCCAGGGCTTGCAGTACGTGATTTCGGTGCAGGGTTACGAGTGGGGCCTGGCGGTGCATCAGGTCAGCCGCTCGTTGCGCCTGGACCCGAATGAAATCAAATGGAGAAGTCACCGGGGTCAGCGGCCATGGCTCGCCGGCACCGTGATCGAGCACATGTGTGCATTGCTTGATGTCTCCGCGCTGGCCGAGTTGATCGCCAGCGGCGGAGCAAAGCACATGAGCGGCAACAAGCCGCTACATAAACCGACTTAGCAGCCGACATAACTATCAGGCGATGGCATTGTTCAATGCCACCACACAGAACACACACCGCCCGGGGCGGTTTTTTCGAGGGGTCAGGGTATGAGTAGTCAGGCGTCGAATGCAAAAGGTTCTGAAGATCCGATCCTGCAATGGGTGACCTTCAAACTGGATAACGAAACCTACGGCATCAACGTGATGCGCGTGCAGGAAGTGTTGCGCTACACCGAGATCGCGCCAGTGCCGGGTGCGCCAAGCTACGTGCTGGGCATCATCAACCTGCGCGGTAACGTGGTCACCGTGATCGACACCCGTCAGCGCTTCGGCCTGAGCACCGGTGAGATCAGCGACAACACCCGTATCGTCATCATCGAAGCCGACAAGCAGGTGGTCGGGATCATGGTCGACAGCGTGGCCGAAGTGGTTTACTTGCGTCAGTCGGAAATCGAAACCGCACCGAACGTCGGTAACGAAGAATCGGCCAAGTTCATCCAGGGCGTGTGCAACAAGAACAACGAATTGCTGATCCTGGTCGAGCTGGACAAGATGATGAGCGAAGAAGAGTGGTCGGAACTGGAGAGCATCTGATTTGATTCTCGAGGTTGCAGTCATTGTCCTGTTCCTGTTCTGGGCAGGCACGCTGGCGATGTTCGTCTCGTACATCAAGGCGCAGCGGGTGATCGCTGCGCAGCAGGCCCAGGGCGATGCGCTGCGCGATCAGCGCATCAAGGACCTGGCCAAGCGTGTCGACGACTACCAGAACGGCAACGTGCGCATGGGCGAAGCCCTGCACGAACTGCGCGCGGTGGTCAGCCCCTTGCCGGACAAAATCGTTGCCCTGGAACAGCGCGACCCGTCGAGCCTGTCATTCGCCCAGGCGGCGAAACTGGTGGGCATGGGTGCGAGTGTTGACGAACTGACTCAGTCCTGCGGCTTGACCCAGGCTGAGGCGGAATTGATGCGCAAGTTGCACAAAAACTGATTGTCGTACCGGGATCGTTCCCACGCTCTGCGTGGGAACGATCAGTGAAAGCAGCTAAGAGCTTTCGGCCTCCAGCGGCAAGCAAGATCAAAAGATTGCAGCCTTCGGCAGCTTCTACATTGGGATTCGCATTTCCCTGTAGAAGCTGCCGAAGGCTGCGATCTTTTGCTTTTAAGGCTTGAGACGTATTCCAGCCCCGGAGTTGATGCGCAAGGGGCATAAAAGCAGCTGGAAGTTCAAGGCTCCAGGGAGCGAGAAACAAAAAGCTGTGGCCCTCAGCGTCCGGTCACCTGAACGTTTACGGTGGCCGGGCACAATGCTGAGGGCTTACCCGTTTTTGAGCGACAAACGAAGCTTTGGTGGTGGTCTCTAACCCTGCGGTGCAAGCGATCATGCTGAGACGCTTCGCATCCGTGTCAGAGTTTTATTCTTTCATTTATTTGGGGGCTCGCCCCATTTCCAATGAAGCGGGTAATTGTCGGTCTCTGCCCCGCTCGATTCATCACGGGCAAAGTGTTCGTAGGACTTCTCAGTTTGTAGCTGTACCTCCACATACCAATGAGTAACGAAGCGGGGAACTTGGTACCGCACAGTTGAGGCCCCGTCTCGCTGGCCTAGACTCACCACCCTTACTGTATCCAAAGGCGCGCATGTTCCTTCAAAAGTCGCCACGCCCCCCGTGCTCCTGTAGAGATCTCCGCCAGGTAGAACGAGGTTGCCGTATGGATCGGTCACGCGAGTGATTGCCAGTGGGACAGATGTTTTTGAGGTGCTGCTGTCGTTGTTCATGATGACTCCTGTCTGGGTAGTTGATGCGGAGTCATTCAAGCCTAAAGGCGATGAGCATGGCTACTGTCAGATCTGACAGTCCCAACGAGCGGACTGGTGAAAATCAGCTTAATGATACGGATGTCCGACGTTCAGTAATCATCCCCGCGATCGGTCACATCCTTCTCGACCATCGGCGCATTCGGGTCGTGCCCCTGCGGGAATTTCCCCTTCAGATTCCACGCAAACGCGATGATCTCGGCGATCGTGCGGTACAGCTCTTCGGGGATGCTGTCGCCCAGTTCCATGCGGGCCAACAGCCGCACCAGTTCGGCATTCTCGTAAATCGGCACTTCGCAATCGCGGGCGATGCGCAGAATCTCTTCGGCCAGCTCTTCGTCGCCCTTGGCGGTGAGGGTCGGGGCGTGGTTGCCGTCGTATTTGAGGGCGATGGCCTGGCGTGGGGCAGTGGAATCGTTCATGCGGTTTCGTCGACCCAGCGGTGCTCGAGGCGGGTTTGGTTGCCTTGCGGCGGGGTGCCGTGGTGGCAGTCGATGTCGCCGACATTCAGCCCGCGATCGAGCAGGCGTTGACGCAGGGCGAACAGGTTGTTTTCGATGAGGTCAGCGGTGTACGGCCGCTCGGCCCAGAGTTGCCCGGACAGGCTGCCGGTCACCAGTTGCGCCTGAATCTGCAGCGGCCCGAGCGGTTCCATGTCGAACGCTAGATCGACCCTCCACAATTGCTGTTTCGGCTCGCGCTCGTCGCGGCGCTCGTTTGCTTGCGGCTCGCGTTCCGGCGCTTCTTCGCGCTGGAACTTGACCTGCAACGGCACGATGTCCTGCAGGTTGCGCATGGGGATTTCCAGTTGCCAGGTGCTGAGCAGGCGCCCATCGTCGGTGACACCGGTCTGTTCCAGGCTCGACAGCTGGTGGCTTTGCAGGCGCGACACCGCAGCAGCGGCGAGGCGCAGCAACTGTTCCAGATCGCCTTCGCCGTCCTGGCTTTGCAGCAAGCGTTCGGGCAGCGGGAAGCTGCTCGGCACCGGTTTGGCGCTGACCTGACCGAGCATGCCGAGGGCGTTGCGCACGAAACTCGGCAGCGCTTGCGCCAGGGTGTTGGCGGCGATGATCGCGTTGAAACTGGTGCTGCTCGGCAGGCCCGGGGTCAATTGCGCGATCAGCTTGAGCAGATCGGCTTTCATGTCCGGCGCAAGGCTCGGATTTTGCCCGGTCAGCAGTTTGGTCTCAAGGAACACGCCACTGTTGGCCAGGGCCAGCGCCACGCCTTTGGCGGTGCTCAGTTGTTGCACATCCGGCAGACTGGCGAGCAATTTGTCGACCACCGCGCGCAAATCGGCGGAGGTCTGGTCGGTGGCCGGCGGCAGGTTTTGCAGCGCGTTCAGCAGGCCGCTCAACGAGGCTTGGCGGCTTTGTTGGCCGAGCAGTTGCTGACTCACTGCCAGTTGTTCCTGACGGTTGCTCAAGGGCACAAATTTCAAGGTTTGCGTGTCTTCGACGATGGCTGACAGCAGGGTGCCGATGCGCAGCGGTTGCGGGCTGTCGATGGTCAATGTACTGCCGCTCAACGCGGTGTTGAGCAGGCTGACCATCGAGCGAAACACCGTCGCTTGTCCCGGTGTCTGCGGCAGAACCTGTGAGGTCAGCACCTTGCCTTGTAGCAGCGTGCCGACCGGCAACTGCGCGGTATCGAGGCGGGTGAGGGCGGCGACGTTGCTGGCGATCGCCTGTTGCACCGTGATCGCCAGATTGCCCGCCGATGGCTGAGTGATCGCCAGGTTGGTGCCTTGCGGCAAGGGCAGATTGCTGGTCGCTTGCACGGTGGTCTGGCGGCCGCCGTCGACGGTCACCTTGAGCAGCAATTCAAAGGTCTGGTCGGCTTGCTTGAGCGACAACACCTCGGCCTTGGCGCTCTGCCCGCTGCCGATCAAGCCTTCAACCGGGGTCAGCAGCTTGAGCAGTTCGCCGACCTGCGGGCGCACCGTCGCCGCAGAGGCGGGCGGCAGCGGGAGGATGTTGATTTCGCCTGTCATACGCGGACACAACCTGAGGAAATTGCGCTCTTGAGAGTAAGGCACGGCATGTATAATGCCGCGCGTCGTGCGCTTCGTTGAAAAAACATAGCAATTGTTTGATCCAGCTCGCCAGTTCGAGCCTTCAATGCAGCTATGCTGCCTCTCTTTAACGGCCGCGCCAGAGCCGACTTGAACCGTATAAGGCCCGTGATCCCTTGACCAGTCCTGTCCTGCAAACCATTGCCCTGGCGTGTGAACGTGACCTGCGGCTGCTCTTCGAGAACTTCGAATTGCGCCTGGCCGGTGGCGACATGGTGCAGATCAGCGGTCCCAACGGCAGCGGCAAAACCAGTCTTTTACGTCTGCTGGCCGGTCTGATGCAACCGACCGACGGCCAGGTCCTGCTCAACGGTCAGCCACTGACCGAACAACGCCACGAACTCGCCCGCAACCTGCTGTGGATCGGCCACGCCGCCGGGATCAAGGATCTGCTGACGGCGGAAGAAAACCTGTCCTGGCTCTGCGCCCTGCATCAGCCCGCCGAGCGCGAGGCGATCTGGCAAGCACTGGCAGCAGTAGGATTGCGCGGTTTCGAAGATGTTCCCTGCCACAATCTGTCGGCCGGTCAGCAACGTCGCGTGGCATTGGCGCGGTTGTATCTGGACAGCCCGCCGCTGTGGATTCTCGACGAGCCGTTCACCGCCCTCGACAAGCAGGGCGTCGCGCAACTCGAAGAGCACTTGGCGGGCCACTGCGAACGCGGTGGTCTGGTGGTGCTGACCACGCACCACACGCTGAGCCGGATGCCGGCCGGTTATCGCGATATCGATCTGGGGAAATGGGCCGTATGAGTGTGTTCGGCCTGCTGCTCGCCCGTGAGTCCCGACTGCTGTTTCGCCGCCCGGCGGAGCTGGCCAATCCGCTGATTTTCTTCGCCATCGTCATTGCCTTGTTCCCGCTGGCCGTCGGCCCGGAAACTCAGGTCTTGCAAAACCTGTCCCCGGGGTTAGTCTGGGTGGCGGCGTTATTGTCGGTCCTGCTGTCGCTGGACGGACTGTTTCGCAGTGACTTCGAAGACGGCTCGCTGGAACAGTGGGTCCTTTCGTCGCACCCGCTGCCACTTCTGGTCCTGGCCAAGGTGCTGGCACACTGGCTTTTCTCCGGTCTGGCACTGGTGCTGCTCTCGCCGTTGCTGGCGCTGATGCTCGGTTTGCCGACCGCCTGCCTGCCGGTTTTGCTGTTGTCGTTGCTGCTGGGCACACCGGTACTGAGCTTGCTCGGCGCGGTGGGCGCGGCGTTGACGGTGGGATTGAAACGCGGCGGCCTGTTGCTGGCGCTGCTGATTCTGCCGTTGTACATCCCGGTGTTGATCCTCGGCAGTGGCGCCTTGCAGGCCGCCTTGCAAGGCATGCCGGCGACCGGGTATCTGCTGTGGCTGGGTAGCCTGACCGCCCTGGCGATCACCCTGACACCGTTTGCAATAGCGGCTGGCCTGAAGATCAGCGTCGGCGAATAATAATGAGGTCTGGTTAAAATTTAACCACTTTGTCGAAAAGAATGACCCGCGCCAGCTCACATCGAGGAGCGGCACCCGTGATGGAAACAACATGAACTGGACCTGGTTTCACAAGCTCGGCTCGCCCAAATGGTTTTACGGCATCAGCAGCAAGTTGCTGCCGTGGCTGAGCATCGCCGCGTTGCTGCTGATCGCGGTCGGCGTCGTCTGGGGCCTGGCCTTCGCGCCGCCGGACTATCAGCAAGGCAACAGCTTCCGCATCATCTACATCCACGTACCTGCGGCGATGCTCGCTCAGTCGATCTACGTGATGCTGGCGGTGTGCGGCGTGGTCGGTCTGGTGTGGAAAATGAAACTGGCCGATGTCGCCCTGCAATGCGCCGCCCCGATCGGTGCGTGGATGACCGCCGTGGCGCTGGTCACCGGGGCGATCTGGGGCAAACCGACCTGGGGTTCATGGTGGGTCTGGGACGCGCGACTGACTTCGATGCTGATTCTGCTGTTCCTATATTTCGGCGTGATCGCGCTGGGCAACGCGATCAGTAACCGCGACAGCGCCGCCAAGGCCTGCGCCGTGCTGGCCATCGTCGGCGTGATCAACATCCCGATCATCAAATACTCGGTGGAGTGGTGGAACACCCTGCACCAGGGCGCGACGTTCACCCTTACCGAAAAACCAGCGATGCCGGCGGAAATGTGGCTGCCGCTGCTGCTGACGGTCCTGGGTTTCTACTGCTTCTTCGGCGCCGTGCTGTTGCTGCGCATGCGCCTCGAAGTGCTCAAGCGCGAAGCCCGCGCCAGTTGGGTCAAAGCCGAAGTGCAGCACAGTCTGGAGGTCGCTCGATGAGTTTCGCGTCATTCGGCGACTTTCTCGCCATGGGCCATCACGGCCTGTATGTCTGGTCGGCCTACGGCATCTGTCTGGCGGTGCTGGCTCTCAACGTGGCGGCGCCGATCCTCGCCCGCAAGCGCTATCTGCAACAAGAGGCGCGTCGTCTGCGCCGGGAGAACGGCCAGTGAATCCGCTGCGAAAGAAACGTCTGATCATCATTCTGGCCATTCTGGTCGGGGTCGGCGCTGCCGTCGGCCTGGCCCTCAGTGCCCTGCAGCAGAACATCAATCTGTTCTACACCCCGACGCAGATCGCCAACGGCGAAGCGCCGCAAGACACACGCATCCGGGCCGGCGGCATGGTCGAGAAGGGCTCGCTGCAACGCTCAAAGGACTCGCTGGACGTCAAATTCGTCGTTACCGATTTCAACAAGTCCGTGACCATCGCCTACCGCGGCATCCTCCCGGACCTGTTCCGCGAAGGGCAGGGCATCGTTGCCCTTGGCAAGCTCAACGCCGACGGGGTGGTGATAGCCGATGAAGTGCTGGCCAAGCACGACGAGAAGTACATGCCGCCAGAAGTGACCAAAGCGCTGAAAGACAGCGGTCAATCCGCGCCAACCCCTGCGAAGGAGGGCTGACATGACCTCGGCGATATTCATTCCTGAGCTGGGTCATCTGGCGATGATTCTGGCCCTGTGTTTTGCCCTGGTGCAGGCCGTGGTGCCGTTGCTCGGCGCCTGGCGCGGCGACCGTTTGTGGATGAGCCTGGCGCAACCGGCGGCGTGGGGCCAGTTTGCCTTTCTGCTGTTTGCCTTCGGCATCCTCACCTACGCGTTCATGACCGACGATTTCTCGGTGGCCTATGTGGCGATGAACTCCAACAGCGCGCTGCCGTGGTACTACAAATTCAGCGCGGTGTGGGGCGCTCATGAAGGCTCGCTGCTGTTGTGGGCGTTGATCCTGGGCGGCTGGACCTTCGCCGTGTCGGTGTTCTCGCGGCAGTTGCCGCAAGTCATGCTCGCCCGCGTACTGGCGGTGATGGGCATGATCAGCACCGGTTTCCTGCTGTTCCTGATCCTGACCTCGAACCCGTTCGCGCGGATCCTGCCGCAGATTCCGGCCGACGGTCGCGACCTCAATCCACTGCTGCAGGACATCGGCCTGATCGTACATCCGCCGATGCTCTATATGGGCTATGTCGGCTTCTCGGTGGCCTTCGCCTTCGCCATCGCGGCATTGCTCGGCGGGCGCCTCGATGCTGCCTGGGCACGCTGGTCGCGGCCATGGACCATCGTCGCGTGGGCGTTCCTCGGCATCGGCATTACCCTCGGTTCGTGGTGGGCGTATTACGAACTCGGCTGGGGCGGCTGGTGGTTCTGGGACCCGGTGGAAAACGCCTCGTTCATGCCGTGGCTGGTCGGCACCGCACTGATTCACTCGCTGGCGGTGACGGAAAAACGCGGCGTGTTCAAGAGCTGGACGGTATTGCTGGCGATTGCCGCGTTCTCGCTGAGCCTGCTGGGCACGTTCCTCGTGCGTTCCGGCGTGCTGACGTCGGTCCACGCGTTCGCTTCCGATCCTGAGCGCGGCGTGTTCATTCTGATCTTCCTGCTGTTCGTCGTCGGTGGTTCGCTGACCCTGTTCGCTCTGCGCGCACCGGTGGTGAAAAGTCAGGTTGGCTTCAATCTGTGGTCGCGGGAAACCCTGCTGCTGGGCAACAACCTGGTGCTGGTCGTGGCCGCGTCGATGATTCTGCTCGGCACGCTGTACCCGCTGATACTTGATGCCCTCAGTGGCGCGAAAATGTCGGTCGGCCCGCCGTATTTCAATGCGCTGTTCATTCCGTTGATGGCGTTGCTGATGCTGGTCATGGCGGTCGGCGTGATCGTGCGCTGGAAGGACACCCCGGTGAAGTGGCTGGCGAGCATGCTCACCCCGGTGTTGCTCGGCAGCGTCGCGCTGGCGGTAATTGCCGGTGTCGCTTACGGCGATTTCAACTGGGCGGTGATTGCGACGTTCCTGCTGGCGGCGTGGGTGCTGCTCGCAGGTGTTCGCGACCTGTTCGACAAGACTCGCAACAAGGGCCTGATCAAAGGCCTGCCGACGCTGACCCGCAGCTATTGGGGCATGCAGATCGCTCACCTCGGTATTGCCGTGTGCGCGCTCGGCGTGGTGTTGTCGAGCCAGAACAGTGCCGAACGCGACCTGCGTCTGGCGCCGGGCGAGTCAATGGACCTGGCCGGTTATCACTTCGTTTTCGACGGTGCCAAGCACTTCGAGGGGCCGAACTTCACTTCCGATAAAGGCACCGTTCGGGTGATTCGCGACGGCAAGGAAATCAGCGTGCTGTACCCGGAAAAACGTTTGTACACCGTGCAGAACTCGGTGATGACCGAAGCCGGGATCGACGCCGGTTTCACCCGCGACATTTACGTCGCCCTTGGCGAGCCGCTGGATAACGGCGCCTGGGCGGTCCGCGTACACGTCAAACCGTTCGTGCGCTGGATCTGGTTCGGCGGCCTGCTCACAGGCTTCGGTGGATTGCTGGCGGCGCTGGATCGGCGCTATCGGGTCAAGGTGAAAAGCAAAGTGCGTGAAGCGCTGGGTATGACAGGAGCGGCGGCATGAGACGTTGGTTGATGTTGGTGCCGCTGGCGATTTTCCTGTTGGTGGCGGTGTTTCTGTATCGCGGTCTGTACCTCGATCCGGCGGAGCTGCCATCGGCGATGATCAACAAGCCGTTCCCGGAGTTTTCCCTGCCGAGCGTGCAGGGCGACAAGACCTTGACCAAGGCTGACATCCTCGGCAAACCGGCGCTGGTCAATGTCTGGGGTACCTGGTGCATCTCTTGCCGGGTCGAGCATCCGGTGCTGAACAAACTCGCCGAGCGCGGCGTGGTGATCTACGGCATCAACTACAAGGACACCAACGCCGACGCGTTGAAATGGCTGGCCGAGTTTCACAATCCGTATGCGCTGGATATTCGTGACGACGAGGGTTCGCTGGGCTTGAATCTTGGTGTCTACGGCGCGCCGGAAACATTCTTTATCGACGCCAAAGGCATCATCCGCGACAAGTTTGTCGGGGTGATTGACGAGCAGGTCTGGCGCGAAAAACTCGCGGCCAAATATCAGGCGCTGGTCGACGAGGCCAAGCCATGAAGCGTTTTCTCGCTGCGGTGGTTTTGGGCTTGAGTCTGGTCGGTGTCGCGCATGCGGCCATCGACACCTACGAATTTGCCAAAGAAGGCGATCGTGAGCGTTTCCGCGAACTGACCAAGGAACTGCGCTGCCCCAAATGCCAGAACCAGGACATCGCCGACTCCAACGCGCCGATTGCCGCCGACCTGCGCAAAGAGATTTTCCGCATGCTCGGCGAGGGCAAGGACAACCAGCAGATCATCGATTTCATGGTCGATCGCTACGGTGATTTCGTCCGCTACAAACCAGCGCTCAACGCCAGGACCGCATTGCTCTGGTTCGGCCCGGCCGGCCTGCTGCTGGGCGGTTTCGTGGTGATTGCAGTGATCGTCCGCCGGCGTCGCGGGCAACGTGCCGCAACGCCGTCATCGCTGTCCATTGAAGAACGTCAGCGCCTCGACCAACTGTTGGATAAAACCCAAGAATGATTGATTTCTGGCTTGCCGCAGGGCTGTTGCTTCTGGTCGCCCTGAGTTTTCTGCTGATTCCGGTGCTGCGTGGCCGTCGCGCCCAACGCGAGGAGGATCGCACCGCCCTCAATGTGGCCCTGTATCAGGAACGTGTCGCCGAGTTGCAAGCGCAGCAGGCTGAAGGCGTGCTCGACGCTGCGCAAATGGACAGCGGTCGCGCCGAAGCGGCGCGGGAGCTGCTGGCGGATACCGAAGGCGTTGCCGCGCCGCGTGTGTCGAAGCTGGGCAAGCCGTTGCCGTTGCTTGCGGCCGTGCTGGTGCCGCTGCTGGGCTTGGGCCTGTATCTGCATTTCGGCGCTGCCGACAAGGTTGAGCTGACCCGCGAATTTGCCCAGGCGCCGCAGTCGATGGAGGAGATGACCCAGCGTCTGGAACGTGCGGTAGCCGCGCAACCGGATTCCGCCGAAGGCCTGTATTTCCTCGGTCGTACTTACATGGCGCAGGAGCGCCCGGCGGACGCGGCGAAGATGTTCGAACGGGCCGCGGGCCTTGCCGGTCGCCAACCGGAACTGCTCGGCCAGTGGGCGCAGGCGCAGTATTTTGCCGATGGCAAAAAATGGTCGTCGAAGATCCAGACGCTGACCGACGAAGCGCTCAAGGCTGATCCGAAGGAAGTCACCAGTCTCGGCCTGCTCGGCATCGCTGCGTTTGAAGGCGAGCGTTATCAGGAAGCCATCGATTACTGGAACCGCCTGCTCGCGCAACTGCCGCCGGAGGACAACTCTCGCGCCGCGCTGCAAGGCGGAATCCAGCGCGCCGCCGAACGCCTGCAGGCTAGCGGTGGCAAGGTCGCTCAAGCACCCACGCCGAAGGGTGCAATGCTGACAGTCAGCGTTGACCTGGCCAGCGAACTCAAAGGCAAGGTGCAACCGGGCGACAGCGTGTTCATTTTCGCCCGCGCTACGTCCGGCCCACCGGCACCGCTGGCGGCCAAACGCCTGACCGTGGCCGACCTGCCGGTGACCGTCGAACTGGGCGATGCCGATGCGATGATGCCGCAGTTGAAACTGTCCAACTTTCCCGAAGTCCAACTGGTTGCGCGCATTTCCCGCGCCGGCCAACCCACTGCCGGTGAATGGATCGGTCGCAGCGGCCCATTGGCCAGCAGCACCACCGCGCCACAAAAACTGACCATCGACAGCCCGGACCAATAACCGGAACCACAGGAAAGCACCGCCATGCACACCATCGCCCGTATCACAGTCCTCACACTGGCCCTGGGCTTGAGTGCATGTGCGGTCCAGCGACCGGAACCGACCACCGACCTGCCTCCCATCCCACCGTCGCAACCGAGCCCGACCCCGTCGACCTCACCGACCCCGGGCAAGAGCATCCCGGCCAAACCGTCGAAACCGGTGCCCCGCACCTCCGCCAGCTTCGCCCCGCCACCGGGCGGCAACAGCCATTGGGACCAGAAGCTCGGCGTGTACGTGCTCGACGACCAGTCCAACACCTTCTACCGCCAGCGCACCTACTACCGCTGGAACAACGGCTGGAGCCGCGCCGTCAGCCCCAACGGCCCATGGGAAGACACCGACATCCACGGCGTGCCACCGGGCTTGGGCAAGCAGTTCGGGCAGTGAGGAAAAACGGCGATCCTGGGATCGCCTTTTTTTTGCCGAATTTTCAGAGAATCGCACGATACTTGCTCAGTGAACTTACTGACTGGTCCAGGCCTTGGCGTTGCAAAAGAGCAAGGAAACAATCCACATCCATCGTTGGGGTCTTGAGGTGTTGACGCTGTTTTTGGGCAGCCGCAATGACCGCGGATGAATCCAGATGAAAAAGGTTTTCGACAAACTCATCCGGGTGTTGGGCTTCGATGCCAAAGGGCTCAAGAGAGCGGATGGGAAAGTCTTTCAGGTTGAAGGTCACGATGACGTCCGCGCCACACCGGATAGCTGCAGCAAGGACATGGCGATCATCATCATCGGGCAGGCTCAGTCCGACGATCAGATCTTCATAGCTATCAACACATGCATCCGGAATAGCGAGGTCCATCAGTTGCGATGTGCGATCCAGTTGCTCGATCGTCAGATCAGGCCGGTTTTTCAACAGATTGCGCTTCCATTCGCAATGAATTTCCTCAGTCCAGCGCGCTCGATACAGGCCGGACAACGCGAGCCACATCAGAAAGTCTCTCAGCGGGGCGGGGTATAAAACACATGCATCGTATACAGCGGTAAAAGAGGAGTGCCTCACTCGTATCCTGTCCTTAGCGCCTGTGCCTGCTCTGCGAGAAGCCTCATTGCCTGCTCGCTGGCGGTGTCTCGCCGGGCTTTATATTCCATCAGATCGGCAAAACGCACACGTCGGTGCTTGCCGGTTTTGTGGTAGGAAATCTCACCGCTCTCCAGCAGTTTGATCATGTGCGGACGTGAGACATTGAGCAGGTCGGCGGCATCTTGAGTGGTCAGCTCAGCGTGGATCGGTACGACCTTCACAGCGTTGCCCTGCGCCAGCGCCGCGAGGATATCGCTCAGCAAGCGCAGCGCGGATGTAGGCAGCTCGACGACATGGGCTTCGTTCTGATCATCAAAAATCTGGATTTTTTGAGTTTCAAAGCCTGTTGCGAGAAAAGCGGTCAAAGCACGCTGGCCTGCGATCGCGGCTTTGACTTCACGTTCTACCGGGAGGTTGATGGCAGAGGGGATAGCGATGGACATAAGACAGTTCCAGCATTCGATGGATGATGCACGAACGGTATTCGAATTAAACGAAAATCGCAATAAACGAAACAGACGCCACGAACATTTTGTAAAACGACCACCCGTCACTCCACGCCATCTTGTGCTTGAGTAAATATAACTCTAGGGTTACTTTTCAAGGACCAAGGCAAGGAGGCGCCGGGTGCAAAGCAGGTTATTGATCAAGGAGCTTGAAGACGCAGGCTGGACGCTGGATCGGGTGACTGGCAGTCATCACATTTTCAGGCACCGTTACAACCCCGAACACGATTCCCGTCCCCCATCCGAAAAAGGATTTGCCATTGGGGACGGTCAAGAGCATCAGGCGGCGTGCCGGGTTGTACAACCCGCTAGCCCGTTATGAAGGAGATCCGTAATGCAATATCCAATCTGCATTGAGTGGGGTGATGAAAATACTGCCATCGGTATTCAGATCCCCGATATCCCGGGTGCCGTGACGGCGGGGGACACGTTCGAGGATGCCTACAACGCTGCCGTTGAAGTTGCCCACATCATGCTGCAGGAGATTGCCGCGGCAGGAGAGCCGATTCCGCTGCCGACGTCGGCGTCGGCTCATCGCAGCAATCCGGATTTTGCCGAGATGGGCTGGGGCATGCTGGAGCTGGATATCTCGCCGTACCTGGGCAAGACCGAGAAGGTCAACGTCACGCTGCCCGGTTATGTGATACAGCGCATTGACCGTTATGTGCGTGAACACAACGTCAAAAGCCGCTCCTCGTTTCTGGCGGATGCGGCGATGGAGAAACTGGTTCGATACTAACGCTCGGGCAATTGTGGGAGCGAGCCTGCTCGCAAAAGTGCCGTGTCAGGCAGAGAAATATGACCCGAACTGACGCCTTCGCGAGCAGGCTCGCTCCCACACTGAATCACCTCAGGAGGCGGTTTTTCGTTGCGCCAGTGAAGCGTTTTGCGATGCGCTCAGGAAGCGCACCAACGCCAACAGCGGGAACACGCTGCCGACAATCACGATCCACAACCAGCCGCCATGTTCGTACACCGCGCTGGCGACCGACGAGCCGAACGCGCCGCCGATGAAGATGCTGGTCATGTACAACGCGTTCAAACGGCCACGGCTTTTGGCGTCCAGCGAATACACCGCGCGTTGGCCGAGGACCATGTTCATCTGCACGCAGAAATCCAGCACTACGCCAGTGACCGCCAGGCCGATGACGCTGTACACCGGGTGGATGAAAGCGGGCAGAAAGCTCAGGCTGGCAAACAGCATGGCCAGCAGCGAGGCGATGCGGGTGTGGCCGGCGTCGGCGAGGCGTCCACTGATCGGCGCGGCGATGGCACCGATGGCGCCGACCAGGGCGAAGATTGCGATTTCGCTTTGCGACAGGCCGTGATTGCGCGCCAGCTCCAGCGGCACGGCGGTCCAGAACAGGCTGAACGTGGCGAACATGCAGCCCTGATAAAACGCACGCTGACGCAGCACCGGTTGCTGACGCAGCAACGTCCACAGCGAGCCGATCAGTTGCCCGTAGGTCGCGCTGTGATCCGGTTGACGCTTGGGCACGGTCAGCGCCAAGACCACGCTGATCGCTGCCATCAACCCGGCGGCGATCATGAACATCGCGCGCCAACCGAGATGATCGGCGACCACGCTCGACACCGGCCGGGCCAACAGAATACCCAGCAGCAAACCGCCCATGATCCCGCCGACCACGCGGCCTCGGGATTCTTCCGGCGCCAGATGCGCGGCCAGCGGAATCAGGACTTGCACCGACACCGAGCTGAACCCCACCAGCAACGAAATCAGCAAAAACACATTCGGCTGATCGGTAAACGCCGCCGCCAGCAGGCTGGCGATTGCCACGAGGGTGGTGATGATCATCAACCGGCGGTTTTCCAGCAGATCGGCCAGCGGCACCAGGAAGAACAAGCCCAGTGCATAACCGATCTGGGTCAACGAGACGATGAAGCTGGCCATGGTGTCGGACAGGCCGATGTCCGGCGCGATCAGGCCGATGATCGGCTGGGCGTAATAGATGTTGGCAACGATGGCGCCGCAGCAGAAGGCGAACAGCAGCACCATGCCTCGGGTCATTGCGTGAGTGGTGGGCATAGGAATACTCGGGTCGGGCACAGGAAAGCGGTGAAGGCTAATGGACAACGCGGGTTGGCAGAAGACAGTTTCGGATGATAACTCTTATTACGTTGTGTAATGACTGGTCGGTTGATCATGGATAGTCGCGAGGGCGGTGGTCATAAGATTACTGTTCCAGCCTAAAAGCCCCTCACCCTAGCCCTCTCCCTGTATATACCGGAGACATGGTAGACACATGTTCGGAGACATGGTGGACGGTTTTAGATCTTCTTACCTGCCGTCACGATCTGCAAGTTCAAGTCGATTC